>JBEPZQ010000109.1:0-6225 GCA_041640755.1 Thermodesulfovibrio sp.
GAACCATATTTAGGGCATTCACTATCTCACAAACGCAAAGCTCTCCTTTTTCAAGAAGCTTAATAATTTTTAACCTTGTCTCATCTGATAATGCCTTAAAGATATTCACCAAATTTTCCATGTTGAAATATAAAAAATTTTTTATATGTTTGTCAATCTGATTGTCAAATCCCAAAAAAAGCAATAGAAATCCAATAATTTGGTATAACCATCTGAAAATTGAGAATTTTTTGCTGTCATTGTGAGCATCTCTTTATTTTTTGGTCATTGCGAGCCTGCCGTCTATTTTTCTCCGTCATTGCGAGCCTGCCGACAGGCAGGCGTGGCAATCTCTTCGTTGGGAAAAAAGTAAGAAGACGAGATTGCTTCGGGACTTCGTCCCTCGCAATGACGATGAGGGGTGGTCATTGCGAGGCAGACCGAAGGTCTGCCGAAGCAATCCCGTCTTTTTCCTTGAGCCCTTTGCCTGTCATTTCGACTCCGAGCGAAGCGAGGAGGAAGCAATCTCGTTCCTTGTTGAAAAAGAAAGGCGAGAATTCCTCGCTTTGCTCGAAATGACGGCGTAGTGGAGATTGCTTCGGATGCGGAGACTGTCGCGAGCCGAAGGCGTGGCGATGCCCTCGCAATGACCCCTATTTCGTCATCACGAGGCTTGCGACAGCAAGCCGAAGTGATCTCCCTTTATGCTTGAAAAGATTGCTTCGGCATCCTGACGGATACCTCGCAATGACAGAGAGGTGTTCACCATCCACCAATTAGAGACTGCTTCGCCCCATTGACACGCTTTCGTTCGCAAAAGGGGCTCGCATTGATGATATGGTGAATAGACACGCTTTCGCTCGCAACAGGGGGTTCGCTGTGACACTCCTCTATATTTTTTCTGGCAGAGTTGTTCAATTTCGTTTAAGAATACTGTTATACTTAATTCAAATAGTTCCTGCTTTATTGCAGGAGATTTAAAATTTTACGGAGTAAAAATCAATGCATGATTTTACTTTATTTGGTATAGGATTAATTGCAGGATTGGCTATAGCATCTATCGGGCTTACTGTTTTGTGGAATAAGCTGAATATTACTAAGGAAAAGCTAACATTCACTCAGGAACAACTAAGGATAGCACAAGAAAAAGCTCAAGATGTTGATAAAATAAGGCAAGAAAATGAAAATCTCATACGGCAAGTTGAAAGGCTTTCTACGCAGCAAGATTGGCTTAATCAAGCAGAAAGCAAATTAAGAGAAACATTTCAATCTTTAGCATCGCAGGTTTTAGAAAAAAGTTTACAACTGAATTCAGAAGAATTTCTCAAAAAAGCTAAGGCTCAACTGGATAGCCTTTTTGTAGCAGCCAAAGGAGACTGGCAGGCTTCCAAGCAGGAAATAGAAAATCTTCTTCAGCCCTTCAAAATTGAGCTTGAAAAATTAGAAAAACAAGTGAAAGAAATTGAAAACAAAAGGGAGCAAGCTTACGGCTCTTTAGAACAGTATATTAAGTTATTATCACAAAGTCATCAAGAACTTAAGACAGCAACAAACAATCTTTTAGAAGCGTTTCGCAAATCACCTACTTTACGGGGCACATGGGGAGAAATTCAGCTAAGACGCATTGTTGAAATTACAGGAATGCTTCCATATGTAGACTTTCAAGAACAAATGGGCGCAGGCGATAAACGACCTGATTTAATTGTGAATCTTCCCAATGGTGGATTGATGATAGTGGATTCAAAAGTTCCACTTCAACATTTTCTGGATGCAATTCATGCTGTAGATGACAAAATAAGAGAGGAAAAATTAAAAGAGCATGCTAAAACTGTAAGGCAAACAATTCAGCAATTAAAGGATAAAAAATACTGGGAAAATTTTGACAAAACAGCTAATTTCGTTGTCATGTTCATTCCCCACGAACACGCATTATCAGCTGCCTTTTTGTATAATCCTAATCTGCTTGATGAGGCTTTAACAAGCGGTGTTTTATTAGCTTCTCCCATAACCTTTATAGCACTGCTAAAGGTAGTAAGTTTTGGTTGGATGCAACACAAGGCTTTTCAGGACGCACAGGAAATTATTAGAAATGCAAAAGAAGCCTATAAAAGATTACAAGTTTTTTCCGAACATTTTAATGAAATCGGCAAAAACTTACAAAAAACAGTTACTGCATACAACCAGACAGTAGGTTCTTTGCAGAACAGGGTTTATCCAGTTCTTAGAAAGTTTGAGGAAATACAGATTGGAGAGAGAGAATTTATTCAACCTAATGAAATTTCTGTGTCTCCAAAGGAAATTCAACAGCCTAAAGACAAATAACATTTTGATATATTAGGCATTTTTATGGCATAAAATTTAAACCTAAATGTAAGGTTCTCAAATTTAATTGCAAGTGCTTTTTCCCTGTGATTGAGAGGACACGAAAGTGTCGAAGCAATATATGCCACGACAGGCAGGCGTGGCAATCTCTTCGTTGGTAAAAAGGTAAGAAGACGAGATTGCTTCGGGACTTCGTCCCTCGCAATGACGATGAAGGGTGGTCATTGCGAGGCAGACCGAAGGTCTGCCGAAGCAATCCCGTTCCTTGTCAAAAAAGAAAGGCGAGAATTCCTCGCTTTGCTCGAAATGACGGCGTAGTGGAGATTGCTTTGTCGCTGAAGCTTCTCGCAATAGCGAAAAGAAAATAGACTGTCGCA
Source organism: Thermodesulfovibrio sp. (assembly GCA_041640755.1). Taxonomy (GTDB): domain Bacteria; phylum Nitrospirota; class Thermodesulfovibrionia; order Thermodesulfovibrionales; family Thermodesulfovibrionaceae; genus Thermodesulfovibrio. Next base: position 2,679 of record JBEPZQ010000109.1, read on the forward strand.
AGCCGAAGCCGTGGCGACTTTTGCAATAACGTTTGATAATCGCACAGTTTAGGGATAGTATAAACTAAGGCACAAATTTCTTTTTGATGCTTTATGGACTATAAAGAATCTTTATCTCGCAGTCTTTTGGGATTCTTACTTTTTTGTCAGATAATTTTAAGTATTTATCTATTAAAAAATAAGCACCTTTTTTAATCTTGAGCCATTGCTCATCCTCTGAGAAGTCTCTTTTTAATTTTTCAATATCTACTAAATCACCCTTCCAGCATGCCCATAGTCTGCTCTTGCCTTTTTCATTAAGAAGATGACTTGTATTTTTTATTATTTCTCCCTCTAAGCCAAAAGTCTCTTTTATATTAATTCCATCTTTTCTAAATACAACATAGCTAAATTTGAGATAATTCACCTGAAGTCCCACTGAGCTTAAAAAGGTCAAATACGAAGGAGCAGTCCACCTTCTTTCCTCGTAACACCAATTCCTTACCTTAAAAGCAGAACAAGGAAGGTTATCAAGACAGGGGCTATATGGATAGAAATCAAGTTCACTAATAAGAGCATCCCTTAGCTCATGAAGCCTCATAGATGATTTCTTTGTTCCCGGCTCAATTATCATGAGTGTAAACTCAGGATTTTTATAAGTAAAGGGTTTTATAAAATTGATGAACGTTTCCCTATCAATAGATGCTTTATCAAATAGCTCTCCTAAAGAGTTTGAGAAAATCATTAAATCAGGCTTTATTTCTTTTATTTCCAGATAGGATTTTAAATCCGATGCGTCAGACTTTATAAAATCGTATTTAATAGAAAAGTTACTGGGCTTAAAGAAATTAATTAACTTTTCTGCTATTTCTATGGCTTTTCCTTCCTGTTCAACACCTACATATCTTACATGTTTAAGCTTTAATCCCATATGGTCAATCAATGATAGAAGTGGCAGAATCGCAGGCGATGGACCACATCCAATATCCACAATCTTTATTTCCCTTTTATTCAATAATGCAGGGTGTCGGTAAAGCTCTCTGAAAATGCTATATATTTTTGACAAATTTACAGGAACAAAATAAAGAAGATACCCCTTTATCAAAGCCTCATCTTTAAGATAATTAAGAGGTCTGTATTGCTCAGAAAAAGTAAAAATATCTGAAATTTCTAAAACTATCTTTTTTATTTCTTGCTTTGACGGTGCTTTACCCTTGAATACGAAATTCAAAATAAAATCGTATAATCTTTCCACATGCCTATCAGAATTAAAAAAAATAAGAGGGAGACTAAGCTCCCTCTTTAGAAAATTTTGTCAGGTTATTTTACAGCTTCCTTTAATGTCTTGCCAGCTGTAAACTTTGGAACCTTTGTTGCAGGAATCTTAATCTCCTGTCCTGTTCTTGGATTTCTTCCCTTCCTTGCCTTCCTTTTGGAAATATAAAAGCTTCCAAAACCAACCAATGTTACTTTCTCACCTTTTTTGAGTGATTCCTTAATTGCCTCAATTGTTGCATCCAATGCTTTTGCTGCCTCAGCTTTTGTCAGTCCTGCTTTGCTTGCAATCTTACCTACTAAATCTGCCTTTGTCATAATTCATACCTCCTTTTATGATTGATAATTATAGCTTCTGCAATAAACAATAACAAATTTTTCATATAAAGTCAAGTGTTTTTTTCAATAATTTTTAAAAAAATTTTTTTGAGATTTAAAGCTTTTACCATCAGTCTAAAAATTAAAACTTTACTGAAACCTCAATTTTATGTTATTTTTAAAAGTTAATCCTTGCAAGAAAGGTGGTGAATAAGATGGGAATTTCAACTGAGAGAAAAAAAGAGATAATTGAAACTTTTAAAACGCATCCTACAGATACAGGTTCTCCTGAGGTTCAGATTGCCTTGATCACAGAGAGAATTAAGTATCTAACAGAGCATTTTAAAATTCACAAGAAGGATCATCATTCAAGAAGAGGGCTTATTAAATTAGTAGCCCAGAGAAAACAGCTTTTAAGTTATCTTAAAAAGATTGACAAAAACAGATATGCAAATCTTATTGAAAGGCTTGGTCTTAGAAAATAAATTTTAATGAGGAATGGAGTGGAAATAGAAACCGAGATTAAAGGTAAAAAACTCATACTGCAAACAGGAATATTTGCAAAACAAACAAATGGTTCTGTTTTAGTTAAATACGGAGATACTGTAGTATTATGCACAGTTGTAGCAGATAAAAATCCTAAAGAAGGCTTAGACTTTGTCCCACTGACAATTGATTATCAAGAAAGAGCTTACTCTGCAGGAAAAATTCCTGGTGGCTTTTTCAAAAGAGAAGGAAAACCTACTGATAGGGAAGTTTTGGTATCAAGGCTTATTGACAGACCAATAAGACCTTTATTCCCTGAGGGATACAACTTTGAAACACAAGGTATAGCATCTGTTCTATCTTATGGTGATGAAAATGTTGCTGATATTTTAAGCATCATAGGAATATCTGCTGCATTGACAATTTCAGACATACCGTTTAATGGTCCTGTTGGAGCAGTAAGGGTTGGAAAAATTGGAGATGAATTTATTTTAAATCCTGACAACGAGGAGATTGAAAAAAGCAATCTTAATCTTGTTGTAGCAGGCACTGAAGAAGCTGTAACAATGGTTGAAGGTGGAGCATCTGAATGCTCTGAAGACACACTTGTAGAGGCGCTAAAATTTGCCCATCAACACATCAAGCAATTTATAGCGGTTCAAAAAGAACTTCAACAAAAAGCAGGCATAGCCAAATTTGAAATAACCGAAGTTCAAGAAAACGAAGAACTTAAAAAGGCTGTTTTAGAGATTATTTCTCACTCATCCAATGGAACATCCAGAATTGAAGAGGCTTTGCTTACTTCAGGAAAAATCAATAGACAGAAAGCAATTGATAAACTGTTGGATGAATGCCTGCAAAAATTAAATACCGAAGAGTATAGAGAAAAGCTTACTGGTAAAGCAGACACAGATATTTCAGCAGAAATCAAAAAAATATTTGAAAAAATTCTTAAAAACACATTCAGAAGGCTCATTATTGAAAAGGGAATTCGTGTTGATGGAAGAAAGCCTAATGAAATAAGAACTATCAATTGTATTGTTGGTTTACTTCCAAGAGTTCATGGTTCAGCTCTTTTTACAAGAGGAGAAACACAAGCACTTGTAGCAACTACATTGGGCACATCAGAGGATGAGCAAAAAGTTGAACTTCTTGAAGGCGAAATATTTAAGTCATTTATGCTTCATTACAATTTCTTGCCCTTTAGTGTCGGAGAAGTAAAATCTCTTAGGGCTCCGGGCAGAAGGGAAATTGGTCATGGTTATCTTGCAGAGAGAGCTTTAAGCTATGTAATTCCATCAAAAGAAGAATTTCCTTATACAATAAGGGTCGTATCAGATATACTTGAATCCAATGGGTCATCATCAATGGCAACTGTATGCGGAGCTACTCTTTCTTTAATGGACGCAGGTGTCCCGATAAAATCTCCTGTAGCAGGGGTTGCAATGGGACTTATTAAAGAAGACGAGCAAACTGTAATACTTACTGA
>JBEPZQ010000110.1:0-6218 GCA_041640755.1 Thermodesulfovibrio sp.
AATCTGGGGCGAAGCAGTCTTTAATAAGGCTTTATAGAAAAATAAAGAAGAGATTGCTTCGGGCACTTCGTGCCCTCGCAATGACGACAAGGATAGTCATTGCAAGCTTTTTTCTTCTTCATCATTGCAGTTATCCTCCGTCTGGGTCATTGCAAGCCTCACTGAATTTCTTTTTCTGTCATTCCGAGCCTCACCTAAGGTGAGGCTCGGCAATCTCTCTTCCTTGATGACCCCATCCTGTCATTGCGAGGCATCCGTTAGGATGCCGAAGCAATCCCTTTCCTTATTGAAGGGAAAAAAGAAGAGATTGCTTCGGGACTTCGTCCTTCGAAATGACAGGGAGGGAGGTCATTGCTTCGTCTGTTCTTAGGCAGGTAAAGCAATCTCATAAAAAGCAAGATTGCCTTGTCGCTTCCCTCGCAATGATGCCACCTCTGTCTCCCCCGAGACCTGCTAAGCATTTTTTCCCGTCATTACGATGCTTGCTATGCATTTTTTTTTTGTCATCACAAGACTTGCAAAGCAATTTTTTCCCGTCATCACGAGGCTTGCTAGGCATTTTTTCCTGTCATCACAAGGCTTGTAAAGCAATCCGAAGTGATCTCTTATTTAGTTAGAATATAAAAAGGAGAGATGACTTCTTCCTCGCTTTGCTCGTAGTAGTAATTACAAGTGAGAATTGGTAAATTTAGAGTAAAATTAAAATTGCTATTTTTTTTCATTTGTAGTAAAATTTAAAAAAACTTCTTTGGAGGTGTGAAATGAGAGAGGAAGAGATCATTGAAATCCTTAAGAAAGAGAATGAAGAGTTTCGTAAGCTTTATGAAGAACACAAACAATTGGATGATATCATTGACGAGATGAACAAAAAGCCTTACTTAACACCTGAAGAAGAAATTGAAAAGAAAAGATTGCAAAAGGAAAAGCTTTATAAAAAGGATAAAATAGCTGAATTCATAAAGCAGTATAAAGCAAAACTTTCATAGGAGATATAGCAATGAGAAGCGATATAATAAAAAAGGGACTTGAGAGAACTCCCCATCGTGCACTCCTTTACGCAACTGGATTACCAAAGACAGAAATGAAAAAGCCTTTTATTGGTGTGGCAACCAGCTTTACTGACATTATTCCGGGTCACATATCAATGAATGAACTTGCAAGATTTATTGAAAAGGGAATTCATACTGCTGGCGGCTATCCTTTCTTTTTTGGAATACCGGGAATATGTGATGGAATAGCAATGGGACATAAAGGAATGAAATTTTCTTTGCCATCAAGGGAATTGATAGCAGACATTATTGAATGCATAGTTGAGGCTCATCAGTTTGATGGAATTGTGCTTCTTACAAACTGTGATAAAATTACTCCGGGAATGCTAATGGCTGCAGCTCGGCTTGATATTCCTGCAATTGTTCTTACTGCTGGACCAATGCTTGGTGGATACTACAAAGGCGTAAGAAGAAATCTTACATCCGATACATTTGAGGCAGTAGGCAAGTTTAAAAAGGGAGAGTTAACAGAAAAGGATTTGCAAGCCCTTGAGCTTTGTGCTTGTCCAACAGCTGGTTCTTGTCAAGGAATGTATACTGCAAATACAATGGCTTGTGTAACAGAGGCTCTTGGAATGAGCTTACCGGGTGTGGCAGCAACTCCTGCGGTAATGTCTGAAAAAAGAAGAATGGCTTTTGACACAGGAGTGCAAATTGTTGAGCTTATCAAGAAGAAAGTTAATGCGAGAAAAATACTTACAAAGGAAGCCTTTTACAATGCCATAGCAGTGGATATGGCTTTGGGGGGTTCTACTAATACAATTTTGCATATAAAAGCTATTGCCAATGAAGCTGGAATTGACCTGCCACTGGAAGTTTTTGATGAAATAAGCAAAAAAACACCGCATATCGTAAATGTTATACCTTCAGGACAGCATTATATGGAAGACCTTTACAGGGCAGGAGGAATTCCTGCTGTGCTAAAGAGACTTAAAGATAAACTTTATTCAAATCCGACTGTATCGGGTTTGGATATAAAAGATATCGCAAAAAAAGCTGAGATTTATGATGAGGATGTCATTCGTTCATTTGAAAAGGCTTATCATAAAGAGGGTGGAATTGCGATTCTTAAAGGTAATCTTGCACCCGATGGAGCAGTCATAAAACAGACAGCTGTATCTGCAAAGATGCTTAAATTTGAAGGAATCGCCCGCTGTTTTGATTCAGAAGAAGATGCCATGAAAGCAATTTTAGCTGGTCAGATAAAAGAAGGTGATGTAATTGTTATCAGATATGAAGGTCCTGCTGGTGGTCCCGGAATGAGAGAAATGCTATCTCCAACAAGTGCAATCACTGGAATGGGACTTAACGAATCTGTTGCTTTGATAACAGATGGAAGATTTTCAGGTGGAACAAGAGGTCCTTGTATTGGGCATGTATCACCAGAAGCAGCAAAGGGTGGTCCAATTGCAATTGTTAAAGACGGAGATAGAATATTGATAGATATTCCAAAGAGGAAATTGGAGCTAAAGATTACTGAAAAAGAGCTTAATCAAAGACTTAAAGCATGGAAACCTCCAAAACCAAAGATTAAAAGTGGCTATCTTAGCAGATACATGAGAATGGTGAGTTCTGCGGATAAAGGAGCGATATTAGAGTAAGACTTGATAAAAGTTTGTTTTTTTTATTATCTTAAAAATAGCCGGAGTGGCGGAATTGGTAGACGCAAGGGACTTAAAATCCCTCGGAGGGTGACCTCCGTACGAGTTCGAGTCTCGTCTCCGGCATTTTTTATTTCCCACAGGAGGCATATATGATTACAAAAGCAGTCCTTCCTGTTGCCGGACTTGGCACAAGGTTTTTACCAGCTACAAAAGCTTCCCCAAAAGAAATGCTACCTATTGTTGACAAACCAATAATTCAATATGCTGTTGAAGAAGCACAAAGGGTTGGTATAAAGGATTTTCTCTTTATCACAGGAAAACATAAAAGAGCAATTGAGGACCATTTTGATAAAGCCTATGAGCTTGAAGAAAGGCTCAAGGCTACTGGGAAAATAAAACTTTTAGAGAAGATAAACTGTTTTGAAAATCTTAATTTTGCCTATATCAGACAAAAGGAACCAAAGGGACTAGGAGATGCAATTTTATATGCCAAACCGTTTGTAAATAACGAGCCCTTTGTTGTGATACTCAGTGATGACTTAATTGATCCGGAATATTCAGTTTTAGCAGATATGATAAATATTTATGAACAGACAAAAGCGAGTGTTATAGCATTGGAAGAGGTTTCATGGAGTGATGTCTCTCGTTATGGAATTATTGCAGGGAAAAAGACAGGCGATTATTATCAAATTGAGGATATGGTTGAAAAGCCTGAACAATCAAAAGCTCCGTCAAATCTCGCAATCATTGGTAGATATATTCTTACTCCGCATATTTTTAAACATCTTGAAAAAGTTCAACCCGGCAAAGGAGGAGAAATACAACTTACAGACGCATTGAAGATGCTTTTAGATGAATCTCCAATTTATGGATATGTTATTAAAGGACATAGATATGATGCTGGAGAAAAATTGGGTTATTTAAAGACGATTATAGAATTTGCCCTAAAGGACCCAGAACTCTCATCAGAATTCAAAATTTTTCTAAAAGACAAAGCCCAAAGCCTTTAAAGTAAAAAAATTCATCAAAAAAATCACAAAATCATTTAGAAAATTGTTAAAATTATAAAGGAAATAAAAAAATTGCCTTACAAAAAGAAAAAGTAGGAGGATCAAAAATGGATGAAATAAAAAATGAAAATAATGAACAGAATGGAGAAAGACAGGAAAATAAGGAAATAGAAATACCTGAGCAATTACCTGTTTTAGCAGTAAGGGATATAGTCATTTTCCCTTATATGATTATCCCACTTTTTGTTGGAAGAGATTTATCTGTTAAGGCAGTTGAACATGCTTTAAACACAAACAGGCTAATTCTTATGCTTACCCAGAAAGATTTTAATATTGAAAATCCTGAACCATCGGATCTATACAACATAGGAACAGTCTGCATGATAATGCGAATGTTGAGACTTCCTGATGGAAGGCTGAAAATTCTTGTTCAGGGACTTACAAAGGCAAGGGCAATAGAGTTCTCACAACAAGAAGGCTTTTATATGGCTAAAATAGAAAAAATTGAGGATAAGCAGATAAAAGAAGTCACACTTGAGCAAGAAGCACTTGTAAGAACAGTTAAAGAACAACTTGAGAAAGTCATCAATCTTGGAAAAAACATTCCACCCGATGCAATGGTAATAATTGAAAATATTGATGAACCCGGACGGTTGGCAGACCTCATTGCATCCAATTTAGGTTTAAAAAGCTCGGAAGCTCAGCAACTACTTGAATACACAGAACCGATAGAAAAACTGAAAAAAGTCAGTGATATTCTTAATCGTGAAATACAGCTTCTTGCATTACAACAAAAAATCAAAAACGAAGCAAGAAGCGAAATTGATAAAACACAAAGAGAGTATTTTTTAAGAGAACAACTCAAGGCTATTCAAAAGGAGCTTGGAGATATAGATGAAAAGGCAGAGGAGATTAATGAATTCAGGAAAAAGATAGAAGACGCTAAAATGCCAGAAAAAGTTAAGCAGGAGGCTGAAAAGCAATTAAAAAGGCTTGAAAGGATGCATCCAGAAGCAGCTGAAGCAGCTGTTGTAAGAACTTATCTTGAATGGCTTACAGAACTGCCTTGGTCTCGCTCAACAAAGGATAGGCTTGATATAAAGGCTGCGAAAGAAATTCTTGATAAGGATCATTATGACCTTGAAAAAATTAAAGAAAGAATACTTGAATATTTGAGTGTCAGAAAACTCAAAAAAAGAATGAAAGGACCTATACTTTGCTTCATCGGACCTCCTGGAGTTGGAAAAACATCTTTAGGTCGTTCAATTGCAAAGGCTCTTGGAAGAGAATTTGTCAGGATTTCACTTGGAGGTGTAAGGGATGAAGCAGAAATAAGAGGGCACAGGAGAACATATGTTGGTGCATTGCCGGGAAGAATAATTCAGGGAATAAGGCAGGCAGGAACAAATAACCCGGTATTTATGCTTGATGAGATAGATAAACTTGGAATGGATTTCAGAGGTGACCCAGCAAGTGCTCTTTTGGAGGTTCTTGATCCTGAGCAAAATAACAGCTTTGTAGACCACTATCTTGGTGTCCCTTTTGATTTAAGCAATGTAATGTTTGTTTGCACTGGAAATATAGCAGACACTATCCCTTCAGCTCTTAAAGACAGAATGGAGATTATCTACCTTTCTGGATACACAGAAGAGGAGAAACTTCAGATTGCAAAGAGATATCTAATACCAAAACAGCTTGATGAACACGGACTAACAACAAATCAGCTCAAAATAAGCGACAGTGCCGTAAGATACATAATCACCCATTATACAAGAGAGGCTGGAGTCAGAAATCTTGAAAGAGAAATTGCCAATCTGTGTAGAAAGGTGGCTAAATATATTGTTGAAGGAAAAAAGAAAAAATTCTATATTACACCCAAAAATGTTTCCAAACTCTTAGGTGCTCCGAAATATCTGCCTGAGGAGGAGTTGAAAAAGGATGAAGTCGGAGTTGCAACAGGCTTGGCATGGACTGAGGCAGGTGGGGATGTAATATATATTGAAGCTACTTTAATGAAAGGGAAGGGGCAGCTGATTCTTACAGGTCAGCTTGGAGACGTTATGAAGGAATCTGCTCAAGCTGCTTTAAGCTATGTAAAATCAAAATCAAAGGAATTAAAAATAGATGAAAAACTTTTTAGCACTATGGACCTTCATATCCATGTGCCTGCAGGCGCAATTCCTAAAGACGGACCGTCTGCAGGAATTACAATGGCGTCTGCAATAGCATCAGTTTTTACAGGAAAGCCATTAAGAAAAGATGTTGCTATGACAGGTGAGATTACTTTAAGAGGCAGGGTGCTGCCAATAGGAGGATTAAAGGAAAAGGTTCTTGCAGCTAAAAGAATGGGTATCAAAACTGTTATTCTGCCAAAGAGAAACGAAAAGGACCTTGAAGATTTGCCAAAGTATGTTAAAGAGGGTATGAGATTTATACTTGTTGAGTCTATGGACGAAGTACTCAAACATGTATTTACAAAAGCAAAATCAAAAAGCACGAAAAGGCAAAATTGAGAGGATTTTTATACAAAATATTTGTTGACATATTGGTTGAAA
>JBEPZQ010000111.1:0-6176 GCA_041640755.1 Thermodesulfovibrio sp.
AAAACAATTTGGAAAGTTTAAGGCGGTAGACTCTGTAAATCTGGTTGTAAAAAAGGGAGAAATACTTGGACTTCTTGGACCAAATGGTGCTGGAAAGACAACACTTATAAAAATGATGTGCGGACTACTTGAGCCAACAGATGGCAAAATCAGTATTGCAGGATATGATGTAAAAAAGCAAAGGGATAAGGTTTGGTCAATAATTGGCTATATGTCTCAAAAATTCTCGCTTTACAGAGACTTGACAGTATTTGAAAATATGAAACTTTATGCAGGACTTTATAGTGCAAAAAACGCAAATTTTAAAGAAATCATATCAATGCTCGGGCTTGAAGGCTTTGAAAACAGGTTTACAAAGGACATTCCTCTTGGAATAAGACAAAGAGTTGCCCTTGCTTGTGCGCTTCTTCATGAACCACCTATTCTTTTTCTTGATGAACCAACAAGTGGAGTTGACCCAATTGCAAGAAGAAGTTTCTGGGAAATCATATACAGTCTTTCAAGGGAAAAAAATGTAACAGTTATCGTATCCACCCATTACATGGATGAAGCTGAATACTGCGATAGCCTCTGTCTAATGCACATGGGAAGAAAAATTGCAGAAGGAACTCCTGAAGAAATCAAGAAAAATTCTGAAAAACTTTCAGGAAGCCTAATTCAACTGAAAACACCAAGATTTGCAGAAGCCTATGAAATTTTATTGAAAACCTTCAAAGATATCTCAGTTTACGGAAACAAAATTTTTATACGAAGCTTTGAGCCTGAAGAGACAAAAAATAAGCTAAATGAAATGTTGAAAAATGCTAAAATTGAGAATTTTGAAATTTCCCAAATCCCTGTTCCCCTTCAGGAAGCTTTCGTTGATTATATAAAGAAATCTACTTAGCAAAGGATTTTCTAAAACGATATACCGAAAAGGCAAATAAAATTGCACCAAGAATAATTATTCCCAAAATATCATGCCATACATAACTTATACCATTTCCTTTAAAAAGAACACTGTAGCCGAAGTCAATGAAATATCTCATTGGAGAGATAAGGCTTAAATATCTCATCAGCGGATGCATTGACTCAGGCGGAGTCCATGCTCCTGATAAAAATAGCATTGGAATTAAAATAACAAGCATAAGCATCATTGCCTGTGCAAGATTTCTTGCAATTGTTGAAATTGCTAAGCCCAAAGTTGAAATAGTGAATGCATAAAAAAGCATTACGAGGTAAAAGAATAGAATGCTTCCACGAATAGGAACTCCAAAAACACCTTTAAGAATAACAAAAATTGTAAGCAAAGAAAGCAATGAAATTGAAACTACTGTAGGGATAATCTTTGCAATAAATATCTCCCAAGTTCTTACAGGTGTTACAAGAAGCTGTTCAATTGTTCCTTGCTCCTTTTCCCTTACCATTGCAGCAGCTGTTACCAAAAGGGAAATCATCGTAATCATGTTGAAATACTCAAGCATGCTCATAAACCAAGAACTTAAAGTATTTGGATTAAATTCAATTCTTGTTCTCTCATCAATGATTGGCAAATTTTTGATAAACTTTCCTGTAACTCCAATTTTTCTTTCAAGGATTTCAATTGAATAATCATAGATTATCTCTGATGCATAGGCAACTGCAACCGTTGCAGACATTGACATTGTTCCATCAATAATAATCTGAATCTTTGCTCCGCTTTTATCAATCTTTCTTTTAAAATCAGCCGGAATAACAACTGCCATTGATGCTTTTCCTGAATCAAGCCATTTAATTAGCTCCTTGTCGTTTTCAATATAAGATAGGATTTTAAAATATGGCTTTTGAAATCTGCTTGCCAATTCTCTGCTTTCGTTTGTTTTGCTCATGTCATAGATGATAATTGGGAAATTCTTTACCTCCATTGTAAAACCACTTCCAGCAGTGTAAACAGCACCAGTGAATGCCCAAAATAAGATAAAAATTAAAGCCTTATCCCTTAAAAGATGAAGAAATTCCTTTTTTATGAGTGCAAACAATCTCATCCTACTTTTTTCCTGAATGACAGCATTGCAATTGAATAAACAGCTGTTGCATAAGCAGTCATTGAAATCAGGTCAACTGTAAAGCTTTCAAGCCCTATTCCCTTTAAGTAAACTCCTCTTACAATACCCATAAAGTAAGATGCAGGGATAATTTTGCTTATAAACTGTGCTGAGGCTGACATACTTGTAATTGGTGAAAAGAATCCAGAATAAAGGTAAGCTGGAATTATAGTTCCAATGAAAGCAATAAGCATGGCTGATATCTGAGTTTTAGCAACAATTGATATGAAAATGCCAACTCCTATTGCGCAGAAAAGATAAATGATTGTAGCAAATGTTAGCAAAGTAAAACTTCCAATAAACTTTGTCTGAAATAAACCAACTGAAAGGAAAAATATAATCAAATATGTAACAAAAGCGATACATATATACGGAATTGCTTTTCCAAAAACGACTTCCCATGCTTTTACAGGACTGCAGTATAGATTGAATATGCTTCCAGATTCCTTTTCCCTGACAACTACAAGAGATGCAAGAAGCACAGAGTAAAACATAAGTGTTGTAACAAGCATGCCGGGCAGAATAAAATTTTTGCTTTCAAGGGAAGGATTGTACCATGCTCTAATTTCAGCTGTAATCGGAAAATTTATTGCAGAGCCACCAACTCTGTTTGCGTAATCTTTAAGAAGCTTTTCATTGAATTGAGTATTAATCGCAGTTACATAACCTTTCATCACCTCTGCTCTCATTGGAAATGAACCATCAATTAAAATCTGAACCTGAGCAGGCTTTCCTGAATAAAGCTTTCGGGAAAAATCTTGTGGTATGACAACAACAATTCTGCATTTTCCTGATTTAATAAGCTCCTCAGCATCTTTGTATGAGTCAATCAGGCTGTAAAAGCGAAAATACTCGGAATTAGTAAAAGAGTAACGATACTCTCTGCTTAACTGAGACCTTTCATAATCAATAAAAGCTATTGCTATGTTTTTAACATCAAGTATCAATCCATATCCCATGAGAAAGACTATGACCGTTGGAACAATAAGTGCAAATGTAAGGTAAAGGGGATCACGAAGTAGTTCCTTGAATTCCTTTTTTAGTATTCCTCTTAATCTCCGCAACATTTTTTATTATACCTATGTTGAGCGATTTTTTATAAAACTCTTTTTAATTTGCCCCTACGCGGCATCCTACCAACTCGTCATTGCAAGGGGCTTCATTTCGTTGTCATTGGAGTTTGCTGACAGGCATGGCAATCTCTCCTTATAAGTCATAAAAACCGAGATTGCTTCGCTTCGCTCGCAATGACTACCTTCTTCGTCATTGCGAGGCATCCGTCAGGATGCCGAAGCAATCCCGTTCCTTATTGAAAGAGAAAAAAGGATTGCTTCCTATCGCTCGCAACAGGAGCTTGCAGTGACAAGTATCTATCTCTTTCTTGGAAGAATCCGCATTTCATTGACAAAAAAGCTTTATGGCTTTTAAACTAAAAATTAAACCAATTATTATTTGCAAGGAGGAAATGTGTTAAAGGGAATTGAAGAAATTTCAGCCACCAAAAAAAGATTAAAAATTGAAATTCCTGCAGATGTTGTAGAAGGAGAAATCCAAAAAGTCCTAAAAGAAATCCAAAAAAAAGCAAAAATTCCGGGTTTTAGACCTGGCAAAGCTCCTCTTTCAATAATTGAAAAGAAATTTGGTAAAGACGCAGAATCCGATGTTTTGGAAAAACTTGTATCCCAAGCATATAGCGATGCAATTAAAGAGGCAAATCTCAAGCCTGTTCTTCCTCCAATGGCTGAAGATGCTATTGATATTCGCAGAAATGAGCCACTTTATTTTGAACTTATCGTTGAAACAAGACCAGAAATCTCAGACCTCAATTATGAAAATATTGAAATAGAAGACATCTCTGCTGAAGTCAAGGATGAAGAAGTTGAAGATGTTCTCAAAAGGCTTTCAAAGGAAAGGGGAACATATGAGCCAACTGAAGAGCCTGCCAAACCAGAAGACCTTGTAATAATAGATTACACTGCTGACAATGGAAAAGAAGCAAAGGATTATGTTTTCAAGCTCGGTGCAGGTCCTTTTCCTGAGGAATTTTCAAAGGCAATTGAAGGAAAAAAGAAGGGCGATAGCTTTAGCGTAACTATTGATTTTCCAGAGCAGTCAATTGCTGATTTTGCTGGGCAGAAAGTTATATTTGAGATTGCTGTTAAGGAAGTAAAAAGAAGGGTAGACATTCCATACGAAGAACTTCCAAATGAACTCGGCTTTGAAAATATGGAGCAATTAAAGAATTATGTAAAAGAAAGCCTTGAAAACGCCAAAAAAGATCAAATTGACACAAAGCAAAAATCCGATATCCTCAAAAAACTTCTTGAAACCCACGACTTTGAGTTGCCTGAAGGACTAATAGAAACAGAGATACAAAGACTTGCTCAAGAGTACGAAGCAATGGGCGTTGATATCACTGAAAAAATGAATGAAATCTCAGAAATGGCAAAGAGAAATATAAAATTGTATATCCTGCTTGAAATTATCGGAGAAAAAGAAGGAGTCACAGTAACAGAAGAAGATATGAAGAAGGAAATTATGTCAATGGCAAGGAAATACGCAATTGCACCTAATGCAGTAGTTCAGTATTACATGTCAAGATATGGCTCCCTTGAACCTATCAGAAACAGCGTATTTGAGCAAAAAGTACTTGATTTATTAAAACAGAAAGCTAAATTAGTCAAAAAAGAGGAGGCATCACAGTGAGCATTATCCCGATTGTTATAGAACAAACAGGACGAACAGAGAGAGCCTATGACATATACTCAAGACTTCTTAAGGACAGAATAATATTCATCGGCACAGAGATTAATGACCAGATAGCAAATGTTGTAATTGCCCAGCTACTTTTTCTGCAAACAGAGGACCCTGAAAAAGACATCCACATCTACATCAATTCTCCCGGGGGAATGGTATCAAGCGGACTTGCAATATACGATACAATGCAATATGTAAAACCAGACATTGCCACCTACTGTATTGGACAGGCATCTTCAATGGCATCAATACTTCTTGCAGCAGGAACTAAGGGAAAAAGATTTGCTCTTCCCCATTCCCGCGTAATGATACATCAGCCAATTGGTGGATTTTACGGACAGGCAACAGATGTTGAGATTCATGCAAGGGAAATCCTCAAAATGAAGGACATTCTAAATTCCCTACTTTCAAAACATACAGGACAGCCTATTGAAAAAATTCAAAGAGACACAGAAAGAGATTTCTTTATGTCTGCAATTGAGGCAAAGGAGTATGGAATTGTTGATGAAGTAATAACATCCTTAAAAGGAGAGGAACAGGAAAAACATGGCAAAGAAAAATGATGAGATTTACAAATGTTCCTTCTGCGGTAAATCCCAAAAAGAAGTAAAAAAACTCATTGCAGGAAATGGTGTTTATATCTGCAATGAATGTATATCCCTTTGCAATGAAATACTTGAAGAGGAAAAACTTGCAGAAATTCAAAATAAACCCTCAAAATTACCAACTCCGCAGGAGATAAAAAATTTTCTTGACGATTATGTAATTGGTCAGGAGAGGGCTAAAAAGATTCTTTCAGTTGCGGTTTACAATCACTACAAAAGAATATTCAAAGGAACACCATCAGACGAGATACAAAAGAGTAACATAATGCTGATAGGTCCAACAGGCACAGGAAAAACTCTTTTAGCTCAGACGCTTGCAAAATTTCTTGATGTTCCCTTTGCAATTGCCGATGCAACAACTCTTACAGAAGCAGGATATGTTGGAGAGGATGTTGAAAACATTTTGCTTAAGCTAATTCAGAATGCTAATTTTGACTTAGAGCGAGCAAAGATAGGAATAATCTACATTGACGAAATAGATAAAATCAGCAGAAAATCTGATAGCCCATCCATTACAAGGGATGTATCTGGAGAAGGAGTTCAGCAAGCACTCTTAAAAATAGTTGAAGGAACAGTGGCAAACATACCTCCTCAAGGTGGAAGAAAGCATCCCCATCAAGAATACATACAGCTGGATACGACAAACATACTTTTCATATGCGGTGGAGCATTTGTTGGACTTGAGGATATCATAAAAAGAAGGATAGGAAAGAGAACCATTGGATTTATGTCCGAGACATCAAAAATGCAA
>JBEPZQ010000112.1:0-5091 GCA_041640755.1 Thermodesulfovibrio sp.
AGCTGTGGGCTTTACGAGAGATTGCGGGTGGTGATGAAAGTTCAATTAGGCTGTATCAATCTTTTCGTGATCCTCATTCTGCATTAGATTATTCAAATAGAGAATACTCTTTTATGAGTGTTGGACCTGTTTCTCCTTTGTCCTTTTCTGGAAGTCCTTTGTTTTTTACAGCTTTCAACAGTCCAGAAGATTTTATAAAAGTTAACAAGCTTTTATAGACATTTTAATGAAAAAATCACTTCATCAAAAATTTAACTTTCACCAACAAAGGAACTGCGGAAAGCTGAAGGATTACAGAGATAATTATAAGTGTTGGGATAGAGAAGTCATAGAGAAGTCCTAAAAGTGCACTTCCTAAGAACCAGAAGACTCCATATCCTGTGTTGAATATGCCGTAGCCAGTTCCTCTTTTTTCTTTAGGAACGAGCATTGCCACAGCTGCTCTCATTATTGACTCCTGAGCTCCCATTCCTATTCCCCAAAGAATCATTCCAAATAGGCTTAAGTAAAATCCTCCGAGAAAAACCAAAGGAGCAAAAAATGAAGAAAGCATTACAGAGATGGCGAGCACGCTTAATCCCTTTTTATCAAAAAGTTTACCAAAAACAAGGGCAGAGAGTGCATCCACTCCCATTGCTATTGCATAAAATACTGGAATCCATTCTTCAGAAACTGTGGCTACTTTTTTGAAGTGATATGCAATAAGAGGAAAGTCTGCATATCCTGCACCATTTAGTGCAACCGCAGCTAAATAAATCCAGTAAACTTTGCTTAATCCCTTTGTCTCAAGCTGTGGAACTTTTATTTCAAGGTCTCTTGGTGATGGATAAAGCAATCTTGCTGTAAATAAAACTGTCATTGCAAGGATAGCAGGAATTAATAAAACTCCAAAGGCTGTTTTATAACTTCCATTAAAGTAAAATACTGCTGCCACAATCATTGGACCAAGCATCGCACCAATCTGATCCATTGCTTCATGAAGTCCAAAGCCCCATCCCCTTCCAATTTCTACTGTTGCATGGGATAGCATCGCATCTCTTGCAGGAGTTCTCAAAGCTTTTCCAGCTCTTTCTACTATTATCAACAAAACAGCCAATTGCCAATGTCCAACAAGTGCAAGGGCAGGCACAGCAAAGAGATTTATGAAATATCCAACTATGGTTATAGTCCAGTATTTTCCAGTTTTGTCTGCAATGTATCCTGAGACAAGTCTGAGTCCGTAGCCAATGAGTTCTCCAAATCCAGCAACAAAACCAACAACTGCACCAGAGGCACCTAAAAATGCAAGAAAAGGTCCAGTAATGCTTCTTGCACCTTCATATGTCATGTCAGAAAATAGACTAACAATACCAAGAAGAATGATAAATAATGTTGATTTTTTCATTATATTTCTCCAAGAAAGTTTGTTTTATGTAACTGTTGTTACAATATGAGGTTATTTTTGTCAAGTCTAAAGCCACATTAGTTTATCAAAATCTGGATGAGGCACATGGACTTTAATAAATCCAGTAAAAGGTGCTCTCTCTACTACAAAACCATTTTTTAGTATTTCTATGAAGAAACATATATCCTCTTCATGATTTATTTCAATTATATTAAATGGCAATTCTATTTCAAATATTTCTTTTAATGCAATACTGTCTATTACAGCCTTTTTTAGCCATGAATCATTTTGCTGAATAAAAACTTCTGCATGTGTAAAGTCTTCAGATATAACTTTTATTCTTTTCGGATTCAAAATATGTATATGAATTTTCAGATTTTCAATATTTTGTATTGGAATGCGACTGTCAACTCTTATGAAAAAACTTTCTTTGTTAAATCCGTAGTAAAGATATTTAAGAATGCTTTCAGCTTTATGCATGCTTCCGCCCATTTTCTCCAGATTAAATCTTCCAGCATCAAGCCATTCAAAGTAACTTGTAACTTTGCCATCTATTTTAGGATAAATAAATCCTTTTGGTTCAGTGTCGGACTTAATTTCTCTCATTGTTTTACTTATGGGGATATAGAGAAAATCAGGTGGTTCTTTCTCAATATTTAAGTAAACACTCATCAAATGATGTCTATAAATCTCATCAAAAACGTCCTTTGTTTCTGTGTAATGTTCATCACCATACCACCAGTTCCAGTCGCTTCCTTCTGAAATGTATATTTCCTCCCATGCTTTAGATAAATCTTTGTCAGGGTTTTCTTTCTGATAATTAAGCAAATCCTCTCTAACCCTGTATAAATATTCCCAAGAAACATTGTCTTCTTCATGCCCTATCCATATTGAAAAATTTGCATTAATCCACGAACCGGGAAATACTCTTTTTAAGGATTCAATTTCATGGTAATTTGAGAGGTATTCAGAAAATGTTACTGTTTTTATTTCTTTTTCTTCTGATAACCTTTTGTAGAGTTCACTCAAAAAATCAATTCCATCATTTTTATAATATTCCCAAGCATTTTCTCCATCAAGAATTACTGATACGAGGGAATTTTTAGGGGCTTTTTTTATTCGGTTTATAAAATCACTCACAGCCTTTTTACTGTCCCACCTTGAATAGACAAATCCTATAAGGTCTGAAAGCACCTTGTCTCGAAAGAAAATCTTCAAACCTCCAAATTCATAGGGTTTATATAAAATTTCTGGACTGAGAAGATGTTCACCCTCTCTAAGTTTTTTGTCTAAAGATTTCCCTAAAATTTCTTCATCCGTTGCAATCCAATTAATTTTGTTTTTAGCAATTAAACCCAAGACCTCTTCGCTTACAGAGCCTTCAGAGGGCCACATGCCAGAAGGCTTGAAACCAAAAGTGCTTTCAAAGAAATTTATTGCCCTTGAGATTTGAGTTTCAGCATCCTCTGGTGCTCTAAAATTATATTTTGGTAGTTGAGCCCATGGCATACATTCCTTTGCTTTGTAATTGTCATAAATTAAAGGAAGAATAGGATGATAAAAGGGTGTTACAGAAAGCTCAATCTGGCCTGATTTTGCCATCTCTGTGTAAGTAGGAATGATTTTTTTTAAAATTTCTATGTGTTTGTTTAAAATATAAATCTTTTCTTCTTCAGTAAAATTTTTGCCCTTTTTCTGAATTTTTTTTAGTTCAGGGTCTTTATCTCTATGCAAAGGATCAATCCATACAAGATTGAAAAGAACTTGAATATCTCTGATATCTTGATGTGTAAATTTTTTTGATATCTTTTCCATATCTCCAAAGATTCTACCTCTTTTTTCAAGAAGTTCAGCATAGCGAGGGAATTGTCTAATCATTGTATCCCAGTTTGCAAGAAAGAAGTTTTCAAGGATAAAGACTATTTGCTTTTGATTAAGCTCCTCAGCTGGAATTAGACTATAATCATAGAAAATGTCTGTAGTTCCATTTTCATATTCAATAATCTGCCTTAAAAGAGAAGGAACAACATTAAAAGTAGCTTTAACCTCAGGAAAGTTTTTCAAAAGAAGCATCATATCAAGATAATCCTTTGTGCCATGAAGTCTTACCCAAGGAAGCATGAACTTATTTTTTAGTGGGTCAAGATAATAGGGCTGATGCATGTGCCAAAGAATGGCAAGATATATCATTTTTCCTCGTTTTTAAATTGAAATACCATTTCTCCCGGCTTTACAAGCCCATATTGTTCTCTTACGTATTTTTCCAAATATAATGGATCATTTTTTAACAATTCTATTTCCTTTTTTATTGCAGCATTTTCAGCGGAAAGATTGTTAATTTCATTTACTAATTTCAGCTCATTATTCTTTAATTGCCTGTATTTTATGTATCCCATGTCCCCAAAGAAGAAATTATAAACAAGAAAGCCAGAAATAATTAGAAGAACAAGGAGCAAAGTCTTGCTCCTTGCCTTTCTCTCTTTTATTACTTGTTCTCTTAAAACATGCCTTCCCATATTAAAGCCCGAGATTGTAAAATGCAGACATTCCTCTGTATGGGGCTATATCACCAAGCTCTTCTTCAATCTGAAGAAGTCTATTGTATTTTGCTATCCTCTCACCCCTGCAAAGGGAACCTGTTTTGATAAACCCTGTATTACATCCAACTGCAAGGTCTGCTATCATAGTATCTTCTGTCTCACCAGAGCGATGTGATACCACAGCGGTGTATTTATTATTTTTTGTAAGCTCAATTGCCTCAAGTGTTTCTGAGACAGTTCCAATTTGATTGAGTTTGATAAGTATTGAATTAGCAATGCCCCTTTTCATTGCCTCTTTTATTATTTTTGGATTTGTAACAACAAGGTCATCAGCAACAAGCTGAATCTTACTGCCAAGTCTTTCTGTAATCATTTCCCATCCATCCCAGTCTTCCTCACTCATTCCGTCTTCAATTGAGATAATCGGATACTTTTCAACAAGAGCCTCATAGTAATCAACTATATCCTTTGATTTCAACTTTTTACCCTCTACTAAATAAGCTCCATCTTTGTAAAACTCTGAAGCCGCTGCATCAATAGCAATATAAATATCTTTACCGGGTGCATAACCAGCTTTTTTGATAGCTTTAAGGATTAGTTTTATTGCCTCTTCATTGTTCTTGAGCATAGGAGCAAAACCGCCTTCATCACCAACAGAGACATTTAGTCCGTCCTTCTTTAAAATTGCCTTTAATGTATGAAACGTCTCAACAGCTGCTTGGAGTGCTTCTGAAAAAGTTTGAAAACCTGCAGGCACTATCATAAACTCTTGAATATCAAGATTGTTGTCAGCATGAACTCCGCCATTAATGATGTTCATCATGGGAAGCGGAAGCACCTTTGCATGTGTTCCACCTAAATATCTATAAAGTGGCAAACCGCATTCAAGCGCAGATGCTTTACATACAGCCATTGATATTGCTAATATTGCATTTGCTCCTAATTTGCTTTTATTCTCTGTCCCATCCATTTCAATGAGAAAGTTATCTATTCCTACCTGATCAGTAGATTCCATACCAATTATGTTTGGAGCAATTTCTTTCATAATATTTTCAACTGCCTTGAGAACTCCCTTGCCCATAAATCTTTTTTTGTCACCATCTCTTAACTCAAGGGCTTCTTTGCTACCTGTTGATGCACCAGAGGGAACAGTAGCAACTCCAACAG
>JBEPZQ010000112.1:5101-6131 GCA_041640755.1 Thermodesulfovibrio sp.
AATCAAGAAGAACTTCTGCCTGAACAGTAGGATTGCCACGGGAGTCAAGAACTTCTCTTGCTATTACATCAATAATTTCTCCCATAATTGCCTCCTTTTTTATGAAGTTTAACTATAATATCTCAAAATTGCAAATTCAATCAATGCTGAAAAAAATATTATCAATGTTGCTGGAATAATTTTCTTGTAAATGCCTAATATGTCAGCTTTAAAATATTCTTTTGTGAGTATTAAACAAAGATGAAGAGGAGAAAGAAGAACACCTGCATATCCAGAAACAAAAGCAATAGAGATTTCGTAAGGAACTATGTTTTTAATATGCATAAGTATTGGAAAAGTGCTTCCAACAAATCCCACACTTAAGCCTGTGATAAGTCCGGTGATAAAAGGAAGAAATACAAAGACAAAGAGATAAGGAATTTTAGATTGAGTAATTACTTCAGCTAATCCTTGCACTGCTCCTGAAATCTGAAGTATTTCCTTAAAAATTATCACTCCTATGACAAGTATTATCACATCCCATGTAAAGCCGTATTTGATTATTTCATAAAATCTTCTAAAGCCTGTTTTAAACCATACACTCAGTAGAATGATATTTGCAAACAAAGCAATATAAAGGTCAATCTTAAAAATGATTACTGGCAGAAGCACTAAAACAATAGGGACAAAGCTGTAAAGATTTTTAATTATTCCTTGCTTGATAGTTTTTCTTTCAGAGTTTTTTACACCTTTCATGCTAAATAAAAATCCTGTAATGAAAAATATAATAACTATTGGTAAATGAATGAGCATCAGCTCTCCCAGAGGAACACCAGATATCGCAGATGCAAGAACAATACCGGGATAAAGAGGAAGAATAAGCTCCCATGGATGTCTGTACCAATAATTTACAAAAGCTTTTTCCTCCTTTGACATCTTTGTATTCTTTGTAGCAGAGTCAACCATAGGTGCGGAAAGATAAGCTCCACCAAGCGATGTCAACATTCCAATTATCATGGGCATTGATATTATTGAGAATTTTTTGATGTTT
>JBEPZQ010000113.1:0-4154 GCA_041640755.1 Thermodesulfovibrio sp.
AAGTCCATTAGAATTCTCAACTGCATAAATAATTCTTGTTATCACATCATCTCCATAAGAAATTTGAGAGTTATAGCAACTTGCAATCTCAACAATCTTGCCTGACAAAACATCAATTAAAGATAAGACAACAGTTGTAGTTCCAATATCAACAGCAATTCCATAAACTTTTTCATTTGGTTCAAGAAAGCTCAAAATTTCTCCTTCTGCCAAAGCAATATCTACTTTCCAATTTCTTTTTCTCAAAATTTCAGGAACTTTTTGAGCAATTTTACTGTTAACAGTTATTTGCTCACCTAAAAAATCTTTTAATCTTTCAAAATCTGCTCTTGAATCTTCAACATTTGGAGGGTCAAGGGAAATTGTGATTTTTGTAATCAAAGGCTTAAAAAGATTTGGATTTTTCTTAAAAACTCTCTCAATTAACTCAACCTTTGCTTTAGATATTTTATCTGAAACTGCGATTAATCTTTCAGGAATTTCAACAAAAATATCGCTTTCAGGATATGCCTGACATGCGAGAACATAGCCAGACTTTCTCTCAGACTCGGATATGCCAAAAAAGCTTTCACATCTTACTTTTCCTTCAACAACTCTAATCTTACACCTTCCACAGCTTCCTTTACCTCCACAAGAAGCAGGCAAATATACATTATTTTTCTGAAGAACCTCAAGCAGACTTCTCCCCTCGGCTTCAAAAGTTTTTCCAAAATTGGTAGAAATCCGAAACATAAATTTTATAATACCTGATTTTATTGTTAATTTAAAAATCAAATGTTTTGATGCAATTTTGGAATAGCAATAGATATCCTCATGCAATGCCTTGTTACAGGCGATTGGTTAGCAGTTATCATCACTTCAACGTTGTGGTTCTTATTCTTTTTGTCAATGCGAGAGAAATGAAGAAATTTCGCTTTTATATATTGCTTAGCGTAAGATAAAAAAGGAGGGCAAAAATTTATGCCCTCCTTTGATAACAGACTTACAAATATTTTTAATTATGCACCCTGACGTTTCTCGCCAAGTTCAATATAGCTTCCGCCAAAATATGTGTAAATCAAATCTCCTGCATCAATAAGGTCTCTTAATGCAGCCTTTACTTCTGCATCAGGAATTCCCTGCTGTCTGAAGTGTTTGATAATGTCAGTTTGTTTATATTTTTTCTTTCCCTGAGCGTCCTTAATTAGCTGATAAATAGCTTTTTTTAATTCCTCTTTCTCCATATTACCTTACACCCCTTTCAATTTTTATACAAGGGAAGGCAGGCATGCCCTCCCTTGTATTTAATTATTTAACCCACTTAATCTGTGCTGTTGTTCTGAATGTTTCAAATGCGTATGTCCAGTCATCAATATGCTGATATGTAAATGGTAAGCCTGTTACTGCAAAGAATTTCTCCCATCCAATTCTTTCAATCCACTCGCCTACTCTTTCGTGTTTCTTTGCGCCTGCTATGTAGGCATCAAGAATTTTCTGGGTCGCCTTAACAACTTCAGGCCATCTTGGTGTATTGTTTGGTAAATAGGCAACAGCAAGCTTTGAGAACTTTGGTGTTGTTCTTAAGTTACCAACCTTACCACCAACGACTATTGCAACACCGTCATTCTCTGGGTCAGCAATTGGAAGAGCTGGACAGACGGAGAAGCAGTTACCGCAGTACATGCACTTGTCTGGATTGATTTTTATTGATTTCTTTGCTGGATCAGGAGTAATTGCTGCGGTTGGGCATGCAGCCATTGTTGTTGGAAGCTCACAGAGGTTCTTAAAGTTTTCATGGTCAATTCTTGGAAGCTTTCTGTGGATTCCAACATAGGCAATGTCTGAGCAGTGAACCGCACCGCACATGTTTGTACAGCATGCAACAGCAAGCCTTACTTTGTTTGGAAGCTCCTTTGTTGTAAAGTAATCAGCAAATGCATCCATTAAAACTTTTACTAATCCAGATGCATCAACTGCTGCTGAATGGCAGTGGACCCAACCCTGAGTATGAACGATATTACTAATTCTTGGACCAATTCCACCAATCATGTAATTCTTTGCTTTAAGCTCATCAATTAAAGGCTGAACCTTGCTTTCATCGGATACAAGGAATTCAACATTGTTTCTTGTTGTAAATCTGAAATATCCATCACAGTATTTATCCGCAATGTCTGCATACTCTCTCAAAGTATCAGTACTTAAAAGCCTTGGCGATGCTACTCTTACACTCCAGATTTTGTCTCCAGAGTTAGCTATATGAACCATCAAACCAGGGCTAAGTATTTCGTGTGTCTTCCAGTTACCATAGTTCTTTTTAATAACTGGTGGCAAGAAATTCTCGTAATGAGGTGGTCCTATATCTGTTTGTCTTTGTTTTACATCTACTACTTCTGGGATAAAAAATTTCTCAGGAATGTCACCCATGTTATCTCCTCCTTATTTTTATTTATTTTAAATATTCTTCCCAAGGTTTCTTTTCTAAGTCTTCTTCTTTCCAGAACCAGAATGGATCTCTTCTTGGCTCTTTTACCATCTCAGGTGTTGGCTCAAGTTCGCATACTTCAAGGAACTCTCTCATGCCTCTACGGATAATAAGCTCACCAATTCTCTCTCTGTTCTTTCCGTATTCATTCCACCAATCCCACATCTTTCTGATGAGGTCTTTGATTTCATCATATGGTGGCTTCATCTCCATGAATGGAACAATTACCCAAGAAAGTGTTGCACCGATAACGAATGGTGCCTTTGCACCGATAAGAATTGTTGCTCCAAACGGAGGTGTTGGTCTTAATGCTCCCTTTAATTTTGCAATACAGTGCATGCAGTGTTTGCAGTCTGCATTATTAATCTTTAACTCATTCCCATCCCAAGTAATGCATTTTCCTGGGCAGAGATTTACGATTTCATCCTGAATGTTCATTCCCTTACTGGCGTATTCTCTTACTTTATCCTGATCAATCTCTATTGGTCCTTTCCATGTTCCAATGATAGAAAGGTCTGCACGGGCTATGGATGCATTACAGTCAACAGGGCATCCGACTGTTTTAATCTTGAACTTATATGGGAACTGTGGTCTGTGAAGCTCATCTTGGAATTCCTGTGTTAGATCATAAGTAATGTTAAGGGTGTCAATCATTGACCATTCGCATCTTGCTGGACCGACACAGCAGCTTGGAGTTCTCATAGCAGAACCTGAACCACCAAGATCAAATCCATTAAGGCTTAGAATTGTAGCAAGAGGCTCAAGATTTTCTGTTACTGTTCCTAACAAAATCATATCTCCTGTGGAGCCATGGAAGTTTGTAAGTCCGCTACCATATTTGTCCCAGAGGTCACAAATAAATCTTATTGTGTCTGATGTGTAGAAAAGACCTGCTGGCTGGTTAACACGGACAGTGTGGAAATGCGCAACTCCGGGGAATTGATCAGCCAACTGAGAATATCTTCCGATAACTCCTCCACCGTATCCCCTAACACCAACGATTCCACCGTGTTTCCAATAAGTTACTTTGTCTCTGAAGCTTTTTTCAAGCTGGCCAAGTTCATCAGCAGCCATCTCGTTCTTTGCAGCTGCTTTTTTGATTTCTGTTACGAAGCTTGGAAAAGGACCCTTTTCCAATTCGTCCAACAAAGGTGTTTCGTGCTTCTTCGTCATATTATCCTCCTGCTTTTGAGATTTTTTAAATTATACCATAAAAACTTATGTCTTTCAACAGTAAAATAATTGCCTATTTTCGGTCAAATAAAAAAATTTTATGTCAACATTAAAGCTTTTAAATAAAAAATTAAGCTAAAATATTTAAATGAAGATTAAGTGGATAGAACTCAACGGATTCAAATCCTTCCCTGAAAGAACGAAAATAGAGCTCAATGAAGGAATAACCTGCTTTGTAGGACCAAATGGAGCTGGGAAAAGCAACATTGTGGATGCTTTTAGATGGGCTCTCGGCGAGCATAATCCCCGCATTCTTCGTGGTTAAAAGATGGAAGAAGTAATATTTCAAGGTTCTGCCACAAAAAAGGATAAGGGACTTGCAGATGTATCAATGCTCATTGAAATAAATAAGGATGTAGAAAATGGTGATGAACCTCAAAAAAGAGAGATTGAAATAAAGCGAAGATTTTTCCGAACAGGTGAATCTTATTTTATTATCAATGGCAAACAGGCACGATTA
>JBEPZQ010000113.1:4164-6070 GCA_041640755.1 Thermodesulfovibrio sp.
AGAGGGTGTTGATATAAGAACATACTCAATCATTGATTCTGCAAGAATAATGGAAATTCTCTCTAAACCTTCTTATAGAAGAGTTTTGATTGATGAATGTGCAGGCATATCTTTGTACAAAATTAAAAAATCAGAATCTGAGTCCAAACTTCAATCTGCTAAGGAAAACTTGCAAAGAATTGAGGACATACTTGGGGAGCTTAAAAAACAATACTCTTTACTTGAAAGGCAGGCAAAAAAGGCTGAAAAATATAAGAAAATTCTTGAAGAGTTGACTGACCTTGAACTAAGGGTATCAAGAACCGAAAGCTTAGTGCTTATTGAAGAGCTTGAAGGCGTTAGGAATGAATTGGATTCCCTTGAACAAAAAAAGGAAAAATTAAATAAAACCAGCGATGAAGTAGTGAGCAAAATAAATGAATTAAAAGACATCATATCCGAACTTGAAAAAAGTATTCATGAAAAAGAAAACAAGCTTAAACAAACAGAACTTCAAAGAGCTAATTCGGAAAAAGAGCTTGCCCTTCTCATTCAAGAGGATAAAAACAAAAGGGAACAAATTGAAAAACTTAAAGAGCAAAATATAGAAATTCAAAGGGAAATAGAAAAACTACAAAATGAGCTCAATGAAACCAAATCTGAAACTTTAGAACTTGAGCAAGATATTGAAAAAATGCGTCATGAAATTTTGGAATTTGAAGAAAGACTCTTAAAATCTCATGAAAAATCAGATTACTTTGAAAAACAGCTTGAAAAGCAGAGAAAAATACTTTTTAACCTTACCACAGAACTTGCCAACAAAAAAAATCACTATCAATCTGTAAAAAAATCAATTGAAAATAGCCAAAACAGATTAAATTCCATTGAGTATAAAAAGAAAGAAATCACGGACAAGATAAAACAATTTGAGAAGGAGATAGAAAATAAAGAATTTAAAATTAAATCCTTAAAAGACAGTCTTCACAATGAAACAGATGCAGTAAACAAACTAAGCAACGAACTTTCAAAAGCAGAGAAAGCAATTGATGAGAAAAATCAAAGATTATTTGAAAGGAAAAAGGAAGAGGCTGTCATAAAGGGAAAAATAGAAGCCCTTTCATCAGAAATATGGGAAGAAAAACAAGAAGGCAAACTATTTTTTGAATGCATAGAAGTAGCACCTGAAGTTGAGGAATTGTTAGAAAGTCTTTTGGATGAGAAATTAAAAGCCTCTGTGATTGAAAGCTTTGAGCAAATTATTCCATCACAAAACAAAAGATTTTTCTTTTTGAAGGATTTCGTTAACTGTCAAAAAACAACTTCCGATGACACAGAAAATCTAAAAATCAAAAATTACATCAAAATAAAAGACCAAAGCATTCCTGAACAACTTTTTGAAAATATTTTAATCGCAGAAACACTTGAAAAAGCCCTTGCTATTAAGCAAAAAAATCCTAATTTTTGCATTATCACAAGACAAGGAGAAATAATTTTTCCAGACGGCTTTATAAAAACAGGCAAGGCAGGAAATCTACTAAAAAAGAAAAGGGCTTTAGATGAGTTAAAAGTCAAACAAAATTCAATTTATAGCGAAATAAAAACCATTGAAAATGAATTAGAGTCCTTAAAGAAAGAAAGAGAACAGCTCAAAGATACAATTCAAACTAAGAGAGCTCAGATTTCAAAAATCAAAAACGAGCTTTTTCAACAAGAGACTCATTATAAAAACCTTCAGAAGGAATACGAGCAATTAAAACAAAGAGTCAAATACATAGAAAATGAAAAACAAACTTTGCAGATGGAGATACATGACAACACCCAGTTAATAAAAAATCTTCAGTCAGAAGTTGAACAAATATCTATGAACATTGATGAAGCAGAGACCAAAATTGAAGAATTAAAATCTTTGCAAAAAGAATTGTTTCGT
>JBEPZQ010000114.1:0-6031 GCA_041640755.1 Thermodesulfovibrio sp.
GTTTGTAAATTGAAAAACGAGTTCACTTCCAAATGCAGAACTTGCAATAATAGTCGAAATGAAAAAAATTAATAATCCTCTCATTTAAACCCTCCTTTTATCTTATTTTTCCTTCTTCTTCAAGTAGTTTTTGATATTCTTTTAAATTTAGGAAGAATTGATTGATTGTCTCGCTAGCTTCAGTTGCTTTTTCTTCTATATCATCATACCTTGAAGTTACAAAGTTCTGATATAAAACTATGCCGTTTATAGATATTGAAACTCTGTTCCCAAACTGAGGATCAAAAAACTCTTCAACAACAATATTAAAGCTTTCCATCTCTGGCACGCGCTCTAGCTTAAAATAAAAGCTTTCATAAAAATCCCTTCCTATTTTTGATTTAGTCTTATCAATAACTAATCCTTCAATCTGAGCTGAGCAGATAGAATAGAGGGAGATTAAAATTATAGTTATATGAATTAATAGCTTCATTTTAAATCCTTCCCTTTAAAAAGCATATCCTCAGCGATGAGTATATTATCTTTATAGACTTTCAGTTGTATTCTATATTCATCGTCAATATTTTCACTGATTGTTAGATAAGGAAAACATCTGGTTTCTCCTGCTTCAAGGACAACATCAGATGATTGCGAACTTTTACTTATTCCGCTTTTACCATACTTTGCGGTTGTTAATTTCAATAAAAGAATGACTTTCTCTGAAGTATTATTTCTACAACACACAGTAATTTTTAAATGATTTTTATCAGTTTCAACAACTAACCATGCCTCATAATCTTTTGGATTAGTATTAGCATGAAGGGATTGTCCACCGGACATCAGACTAATACAAGTAGAAAACAATAAAAAACTTATCATAAAAATTTTCCTTATCATCACTGAACAACTATGTTTAATTTCCCTATACCTATTTGAATGAGATTGTTGTAATTCCAACCCGTTCCATGTATGCCCTGAATTTGAAAGGAAGTATTAAAAAAGCCTATTTGCATCACAGTGGCTTTGTTATTAGAAGTGATTTGTATTTGGGTTGAAGAGTTTCCAGCTCCAAATTGATTTGCAGTAGCTATGTTATTGTTTCCGTTTTGTGTTTGTTCCGCACAGTTAAAGAAGCCTGCCTGCTGAGCATAAGCATAATTCTCAATTCCTGACTGATTAACAGATGCTCTGTTTACCGCGCCGTACTGAATGACATCTGCGTTATTTTTGATGGATACAATAGTCTGATTAATTGTTGCATTATTTTTCAATCCTTCTTGGATAATACTTGCTCTATTTAATGGAACTTGCTTGATTTGGGCATTGTTTAAACTTCCTATTTGCTCTATATTGGCGCTACTGCATCCGTGGTATCCATCATATCCACATTCAAAAGCATAAGCACTTGCTGGTATTGCCATCAGAAACATAAGAAGCATATTAATCCATCTCATCCTTACCTCCCTTTTAATTAATTGGGGCGGTTCTTTCCGCCCCAATTTTAGCCCGACATAACTGATATTCATGAAAACTTTTAATACTGAAGAACTGTAGCTGAATTAGCCCAACCAGCCTGATAAATAGTGGCTGTGTATCCACTACCCATCATTCCTTGTGTTATGGAGCCGCTATTGCCGATTCCAGATTGATTAATTGTTGCAAGATTCTTTGAACTGTACTGGTCAATATTTGCATTATTGCCCATTCCATACTGGTTAATGAATGCATCATTTGTCCAGCCATACTGTTCAATATCAGCTTTGTTACAGCTTCCGTTCTGATAAATAGCTGCTTCATTAAACATTGAAAATGCTGCCTGCTTGATGTTTGCACTATTATGGAATCCATTCTGGTCAATTGTGGCAAGATTATTAGAGAAAGCTCCACCATACTGTTTAATTGTTGCCTGGTTTAGCATTCCAATTTGTGTTATCTCTGCTTCTGTGCAGCCATGGTATCCATCTCCTCCACAAGAAGGGGTAGGATTACATCCGCCACCATTGCAAAATGCCATACTCATTGCAGGAATAGCAATTATAAGTAAAAGTGCAAAGATTATGCTTGTTATTTTTTTCATCTCTTTTCACCACCTTTCTTTTTCGGATTTTTAAGCCTCTTATATGTCGGGCTTTGCTCTTGATTTAACTTTAACATATGCAGAAAAAAATGATAATCAATCACTAGTTTGATTTTGCACTTAACTAAAGTTGGATTTTTTGAGACTAAGGTTATAGAACTAAAGTATGGTGTAGAATAGTAAAACTTTGATTTTATTTGATTTCTTCAAGTCTTTCTTTTATAATATCAATCAATTTTTCATCCAATCCAAGTGGTTTTGTGCAGATAATTTTTATTTGAGGATATAGTGATTGAAACTTTTTGATTATTTCAGGGATTTGATAGTTTACATGGGTGCCTGAAAACAAAAATAGGGGATGAATTATTATTTCAGTAGCTCCTTCATCAATGCATTTCTGGATTGCTTCTAGAAGAGTAGGGGAGTTGAATTGAAGATAGGCATACTTTACGTCTTCTGCATTTTTATTAAGTTTTAAAGATAGAGATTTTGAAAAATCTTCAAGATTGTTACTGTCTTTTTTAGGGCTTCCGTGGGCAACTAAGATTATTTTTTGCACTTTAAGGAATACTCTCTATAAAAGCATATTTCGGTTCGTGAAGAGGAATAACAATATCCGCCATATCTTTTGACTGTAAAACTATATCATAGGCTTGATAAGAATTAATAAGAGTTCCGGGAGGAATAACCTCCATTCCCATTCCAAGTATTTTAGGGGGTGGATTTAAATTTTCCTCAATGATACAAAAGCCTGTAATTAAGACTGGGCCTTTTTCTGTATTGATAAGGACTGACATGCCACCTGGTGTATGGGCAGGTGTGTGAATCATCTTTATTCCAGGCAGAATCTCCTTATCTTCTTTTAGTTTTACAATTTGTTTATTTTGTTCAATTTCAAGAATAAATTCTTCGTTGTATCTAAAATCAAGGGGATGAGGATTATGGATTTGTTCTAGCTCTTTTTCATGGATATAAAAAATTGCATTCACACATTTTGAATCATTCTCGCAGTGGTCGTTGTGAAGATGAGTGTGAATTACAATGTCTATATCTTCAGGTTTTAAACCAAATTTAGCAAGTCCCTCTTCAAATGTGTAAACTTTTCCAATAGCTTTTTCTATTTCAGATGATGTGCGAGGTCTGAATTCTCCTGTGTCAATAAGAATGTTTTTGTCTGCACCTTCAATATACCAAGAAAATATAGGAATTACAAAAGGCTTTCCATAATCGTGCTGATAAGTCATCATACCTTTATCAAATATCTTTGCTCCAACAACAATTGGATGAATTCTGTAAAACATATTGGCATTATATTTATTTTTTTTATCAGTTGTCAAGTTAATATTTCTAAATTGAGCGATTTTTTAAAAAATTTTAATTACAGCTCTCACCAAAGGTTAGGAGTGGCAATCTCTTTATTGGACAAAAGGGGTAAAGTCGAGATTGCTTCTGGTGCTATCGCACCTTCGCACTGAAGCTCCTTGCGCAAAATTATCAATAATCTGCCTTTTTTAACCAATATTTT
The DNA here is from genome assembly GCA_041640755.1 of Thermodesulfovibrio sp. Lineage (GTDB taxonomy): Bacteria > Nitrospirota > Thermodesulfovibrionia > Thermodesulfovibrionales > Thermodesulfovibrionaceae > Thermodesulfovibrio. Next base: position 3,582 of record JBEPZQ010000114.1, read on the forward strand.
ATCACAAAATTTAACATAATATATCTTATCAGACATTTTTTAAAACTAAAAAATGTTGAAAAGTTGTCAATTCTTTTGTGAAAAATTTGTAAAACTTATTATTCTGGATGGATAATTATTAAAATGACTATCTAATGGGCAAATAAAAAATTCAATTGATTTCAGAAGTTCTAATTAAAAAATTAAATATGCGTGTTCATCATCGGTCTGAACCACTTTTCCTTTTACAAGACTACCAGACACTACTTGATTTTTCTTGAAAATACACTTGATGTAATTGTCAGAAGTGCCTGTAGATAAATCGTTTTTTTTATTTTCTACTATTACTTCAAGTTCTTTTCCAATAAATTTTTCAATATAAGACTTTTTCTTTGATTTGGCAATTTCAAGAAGTTGATTGGTTCTTTCTTTTTTAATCGGCTCTGGTATCTGTTCTGAGAATTTTGAAGCAAGCGTTAAAGGACGAGTTGAGTAAGTAAAAACATGTAGATATGCAAATTCTGCATCTTCAATGAGTTTTTTAGTATCTTTAAAATCTGCTTCATTCTCAGAAGGAAAACCAACTATTACATCAGTGCCTATTGCAATTTCTGGATAAAGCTTAAATATTTTATCCAAAGTTTTTATAAACTTTTCTCTATTGTATGGTCTTCTCATTAAATTCAAAATCTTATCACTACCACTTTGAAGCGGAATATGAAGGTGTTTACAAATTCGTGGATGCGAAATTATCTCTAAAAATTCTTCATCTATAAAATTTACATTTAGAGAGCTAAGTCTAATTTTGCATTGATTGCTGTTTTTAAGAATTAACTTTAATAATTTATTCAAATTCAATTGATTTTTAATATCTTTTCCGTAAAGTCCCAAATTAATTCCACTGATAACAATTTCTTTGATCCCCATATCTTCATATTCTTTTATAACTTTTAAAACCTCATCAGCGTTATAACTTTTTGGTTTTCCTCTTAAATATGGAACAATGCAATAACTACAAAATTGATTGCAGCCGTCCTGCACTTTAACTATTGCTCTATGCCTTTTAAGTTGAGGCAAAATTTCTTTGGTAGCTATTGGTGGGAATAAACTGGCTAAACTGTCTTTTTCATAATTAGAAATTAAAGTTAATTTTTTTTCTTTAAGTTTTTTCTCATAAAGTTCCGCATAACATCCTGTTACAAAGCATTTTTTTCCTAATTTTATCGCTTTATTTATGATTTGCCTTGATTGAATTTCTGCTTTATGAGTGACTGCACATGTGTTTATAATCCAGCAATCAGCTTCTTCTGAATTTTCTGTGATTTCATATCCAGCCTGTTTCAAATATTTTTCTAATTGTTGAAACTCTGCCTGATTAACTCTGCAGCCGTAGGTAATAAGAGAAACTTTCATTGTGAAAGGATTACTCCTTCTAAGGAGTGTCTGTGAGCTTTGTTAATTTTTACTTTTATAATTTCTCCCGGATAGATTTCTGAGTCTATCTTTACAATTTTGTTGGTTCTTGTTCTTCCAGTTGTAAATCCCTCTTCGTCTTTTCCTTCTACAAGAACTTCCTGAATTGTTCCTTCTAATCTTTTGTTTTTTAATTCTGTTATTTTATCTTGGATTTTTAAAATCTCTGTAAGTCTTTGAGATTTAAGTTCTTCATTAATCTGACCTTCAAGCCTTGCACCGGGTGTTCCAGGTCTTGGAGAAAATTTAAATGCAAAAATACCATCAAATTGAATTTCCTTTAAAGCATAGATAGTTTTTTCAAAATCTTCATCTGTTTCTTGAGGAAAGCCTACAATAATGTCTGAAGTAATAGCTATTTCAGGAATAGTATCTCTAAGAAGATGAATTTTTTCAAGATATTCTTCATAAGTATATTTTCTATTCATGAGTTTTAAAATTTTTGTTGAACCTGCCTGAAGTGGCAGATGAATGTGTTCACATACTTTTGAACAATCTCTTATTACTTCAACAAGTCTTTTAGACAAATCCTTTGGATGGGATGTTACAAATCTAATTCTTTCAATGCCTTCAATATCATTTATTTTTTCAAGTAATGCTGGAAAATCTATTTCTCCATCTTTGTATGAGTTAACATTTTGTCCAAGAAGTGTTACTTCTTTATAACCACCTTCTGCAAGTAGTCTAATTTCATCAACTATATTTTCAGCGGATCTGCTTCTCTCCCTACCCCTTGTATACGGAACAACACAATAGCTACAGTAATTATTACAACCATAAATAATATTTACCCATGCTTTCACAGGCTCTTTTCTTTGTGCGGGAAGATTAATTTTATGAATATCAGGATTTTCATGAATCAGTAGCTTTTCATGAAAATTCCTCTCTATGATATTTTCAATTAATGAAATGTTATCTGGACCAATTATATAATCTATATATGGAGCTTTTTCTAAAAGCTTTTCTCCTTGAAGTTGCGCAGAGCAACCAGCAACGAT
>JBEPZQ010000115.1:0-6025 GCA_041640755.1 Thermodesulfovibrio sp.
GATTTCGGACATGGTTTAAGACAGATGGCGAAGAACATCCACGCTTAAATCGCAATCCCCTTTAGATGGGGTCAAGGTTCAGACTGCACCCTTATTTTCTCAATTTTTTCAATAAGTTACAAGGGCGTTTAGTCCATCGTTTCCACTTTTTAGACAAAACTTATGCAAAGTTTCTGAAATGTTTATTTTCTTGACAAAGTCATCTCGCCTTTTCCATAAAATTTAGTAAATGTAGTCATTTATGCATAACTATGCATATTCCATAATAGCCTTTTTCTAATAGCAAAAGTCAAATTCTTATGTGCCATTAGATAATAAAAATTTTATGTTGAATAGTAAAGTCTTTAAATGCTAAGATTGTCTATGAAGTGAAAATTAGTGCAGTTAGCTCTGAAAAACCTTGAAAAAATCGGGGCGAGTGGATTTGAACCACCGACCCCCTGCTCCCAAGGCAGGTGCGCTAACCAGTCTGCGCTACGCCCCGTAACTCTTTAGAATAATAAAAAAAGGCGTAAAAAGTCAAATTTTTTGCCTGTTAGGTTAAAAATCTGTTTAAGCATATTGCTTGGGCAGCAATTCCTTCTTGTCTTCCTATGAAACCCATTCCTTCGTTTGTCTTTGCCTTGATATTGACATTAAGCCCAAGTTTTTGAAAGTTTTCCTTCATCTTTGGAATATAGGGAGAAAGCTTAGGCTTTTCAGCAAATATTGTGCAATCAACCCATATTGGCTCTATTTGATGATTTTTCAGCAGGTTAAGCGTATTTTCAAGCAAGACAAGGCTTGAGATATCTCTATACGCAGGAGCTGTGTCAGGAAAATGAGTGCCAATATCTCCCATTCCTGCTGAGCCAAGTAGAGCATCTATTATTGCATGTGTAAGGACATCAGCATCTGAATGCCCTTTAAGTCCAAGATGATATGGGATTTCAACTCCACCAATAATTAACTTTCTTCCTTCCTCAAATCTGTGGCTGTCATAACCAATTCCTATTCTTAAATTAGTGGATAGTGGGTGGTGAATTGTTGTCAGCAAAAGAAGGTCTTCTTTTGTTGTAATTTTTATGTTTTTTGGCTCTCCATCTACTGTCACAACTTTTCCTCCATATCTTTCTATTAAAGATGCATCATCTGTGCCGTAAAACCCTTCTTTGTAAGCTTTTTCATAAGCTTTAAGGAGTTTCTTAAACCAAAAAACCTGAGGAGTTTGCACAGCCTTAAGCATTTCTCTATTTAAAGTTCCACCGACAATGTTAGCGCTTTTCATCCATTTTATTGTATCAGTCACTGGAATTACTGGAATTGCTCCATCAACAGAGGAGGTTAAAGCTTTTAAAACTCTTTCTAAGAGGTCTTTGGTTACAAGCGGTCGTGCACCATCATGGATTAAAACTATATCTGTGTCATCTGGCATTGATTTTAAGGCATTGTAAACTGAATCCTGCCTCTCCTTGCCACCTTCAATGATTTGCTTTATTTTGGTGATTTGAAATTTTTCAATATAACCTTTAGCGGTTTCAAACATTTCTTTTCTTGTCACCAGAAAGATACTATCTATTTCTTCAACTTCTTCAAAAGCCTGTGTTGCCGATATAAAAAGAGGCTTTCCATTGATTTCTATAAAAACTTTGTCAGGTGAGCCAAATCTTTTACCAATTCCTGCGGATAGTATGATTGCTCTTATTTTCAATTGAGAATTACTCATCCTCTTCAGTTGTGCTCTCTGTCTTTGGTTTTCCAAATATTAACCTTCCAGTTCCTGTCTGAAGAACGCTGTGAATGATTACTTCTATGGTTTTGCCGATATACTGCCTTCCACCTTCTACGACCACCATAGTTCCATCATCAAGATAGGCAACTCCTTGATCTGACTCTTTTCCCTCCTTGACGATAAATAATGAGAGAATTTCTCCCGGAAGCACTGGTGGACTCATTACTTTAGCAAGTTCGTTGATATTAAGAACAGGAACGCCTCTTAATTGGGCAATTTTAATCAAGTTCACATCATTTGTTATAAGAGTTGCTTTTACAGTCCTTGCGAGTTCAACGAGCTTGGCGTCAACTTCTTTGATTTCAGGGATGTCTTTTTCTATAATTTCAAGCTTTATTTTGTCTGACCTTTTGATTCTGTTAAGTATGTCAAGTGCTCTTTTGCCCTTTGCCCTTCTTAATGGGTCTGGAGAGTCAGCGATAAATTGAATTTCCCGCAGTATAAATTTGGGCACCAAAATAGTCCCTCTTAAAAAGCCAAGCTCTACAAGCTCTGCAATTCTGCCATCAATAAGAACATTTGTATCAAGGATTTTTGGCTCCTCCCATATAGTTTCTTTTTTGATAACTGTCAGTATATCGGTAATTCGTATTTTCTCAGCCTGCTTTAATCCAAAAATACCTCCTGCGTATCCAAAGCCAGTTATTATGCAAAAAACAACGGGTTTGAGCTGAGCGGAGAGGATTAAAAGCGGAATACTAAGGCAAAAGCCTGTAAACACTCCTAAGAAAATGCCGACAAGTGCAAATAATATATGGGATCCATTCATTTTTTTCAGACTTATATAAATCAAGATCAAAAGAAAAATACTGCCTAAAATGATAATCAGAGCATTTGCTGATGAAGAGATTTCATAATCTCCCTGAATAAACTGGGAAACTCCAAAACCAACTGTTATGAGAAAAAGAATGATTAGTAAACTCATGATGCTGAAAGTATTGTATAAAACTTTTTTCCGCCTCTGTTGATAAATACCAAAACATCAGCTCGGTTTATCTTCTGCAGAGCCCTTTGAAAGTCAGATGCAGTCATTATTCTCTGCCTCTCTATCTCCATTATTAGGTCCCCTTTTCTTAATCCTGAACTTTCAGCAGGGGAGCCGGGTTCTATTCTATACACAACAACGCCTTTTTCTTCTGGGTCAATGCCTATTTGCTTGGCAAGGGAATAGTCAAGGTCAACAACAGTTAAGCCTCTTAAGGGATTTTCAGGCTTTTCTGGAGATTTCTTAGTAATCTTTGTTTCAGTAATAGATTCAAATGGAAGTTGCTCAATTGTGATATTTAAAGTATAAATCTGAACATCCCTTGAGATTTTTAGGTTTACCACACTGCCAATTTTACTTTGGGCGACTAAATTTCTCAATATGGCACTTTCTGAAACCCTTTTGCCATCAAATTCCAGTATCACATCCCCTCTTTTTAATCCAGCTTTATAAGAAGGACTTTGTTTTGTTACATCAGTGACTATCACTCCAGAGGAGTCTTTTATATTAAACCTCTCAGCAAGCTCTGCTGTTAAGTCCTGTACCATTATACCAATCCAACCTCTAACAACCTTGCCCTCTTTTATCAGGCTGTCTTTAATAACTTTTGCCATGTTGCTTGGTACAGCAAATCCTATTCCCTGATATCCACCTGTTCTTGAAAATATTGCTGTGTTTATTCCGATAATTTCACCCTTGATATTTACCAAAGGTCCCCCTGAATTTCCCGGATTGATTGCAGCATCTGTCTGGATAAAGTCTTCGTAATCAGCAATTCCAACATCAGCCCTGCCGGTAGCACTTATTATTCCCATTGTTACTGTATGGGTCAATCCGTATGGATTTCCTATTGCAAGAACAAAGTCTCCAACCTGAAGTTTGTCTGAGTCTCCCCACGGTGCAACTGGTAAGTCCTTTGCTTCAATTTTTATTACTGCAAGGTCTGTTTTTGGGTCTACGCCTACAATTCTTGCCTTAAAAGTTCTTCTGTCATAGAGTGTTACTTTTATTTCATCGGCCTGTTCAATCACATGATAATTTGTAAGAATATATCCGTCTTCAGAAACAATAACTCCAGAGCCCATGCTCATTTCTTTCCATTTTTTTCCTTGTGAATTTCCAAATGGCTGAAGAAGTTCAAAAAATTCATCAAGGGTTGGTGGGCTTTGAACTGTACGGGTTGTTGAAATATTGACAACAGAGGGTGAGACTGCCTTTACTATTTCAGAGAAACTTTTGACAGGTTCCACAATGTCCCGATAAATCGGGATTGACTGTTTCGGCTTTGTAACAACATAGAAAACAGTGCTTCCAAATATAATTCCCGCAAAGAATATTGCAATTAAAATGAGTGTTTGTCTTTTCATTTCTCTTCAGTCACTCCGTAAAAAATTTTAAAATATAATATCACATTATCCTCGCAATATGTCATGCATAAATTGTGCGATTTTTATAAAACCTTTTTTAGCCTATCATTGCAAGAATTCTGAGTGTATCGTGGCAATTTATGAGATTGCTTCGTCGCTGACGCTCCTCGCAATGACGACAAGGGGAAGTCCTCGCAATGATGAGAAGGGGTAGTCCTCGCAATGACGAAGGCGATGGTCATTGCGAGGCATCCTCCAAGCCCGTCATTGCAGTGCATCCACCAAATCGTCATTGCAATGCATCCACTAAACCTGTCATTGCGAGGCATCCGTTAGGATGCCGAAGCAATCTCGCCTTTTTAGACATTGTCATACCTCACCTTAGATAAGGCTTGCAATGGCAAAAAAACTCTCACAATGTCCTTCTATTCTACATACAATGGCAAATTACATAAGCTTTCTACAAAAACCGCTCGCTATATTGAATACTTTACTGTCCACGAGCCACCATTTTTCTTACATCACCTACTCGGATTGTTATTTTATTTGAATCAAGATACTCAAGATACTCAATTGCATATTTTCGTGAGGTATTAAGCAGAGTCCTAAATTCAGAAACTGTCATTTCATTCTTTTGTGAATAGAATTTTTTAAGTAGTTCAAGCATTTTTTCATATTTATGCTTTGAAAGATAAAGGGAATCATTTATCCTCACCACTTTTCCCTGCTTGGCTAAAGCCTTTAAGATATCACCTAATCTTTCTTCTGGCATTTTTAAAATAGCTGCAAGTTCATTTCTGAATGGTGGCTGAAATTCTTTTTTATCTAACTCTTGAATAATTCTTTTCTCTATTTCAGGCTTAATTTCTTCCTTTTTGGCTGTTTTTAATTTAACAACATTTCCCTCAACAACGATTTCAATTATTTTTTCAAGTAACTTTTTCCAACTGTCATCAAAAAGCCGTGAAACGCCAGCTGACTGCTTCTTTGAATGAGACATAAGCAATGCTCCAAGTTCCTCCTTAGGTAAGCCTTCTTTAAGTGGATTTTTTTGATAAAACTCCTCAAGCAGAGTTATTACTAATGATTTAAAGCTTTGAAATGTATCTGAGTGAAAGAAATGATTTTCTGCCTTGACTATTTTGCCTGCACCTAAAAGCCTGTCAAGAGCCTTTTTTATTTCAGACAAATCAGCATTGATCCATCCCTCAAGCTCAGAAAGGGTCATACCCTTTATGCCTCTTCTTTTTATTTTTACTTCAAGACAGTCAGACAGATTATCACTATCAAGGCCATTTAGATGTTCAAGTAATATCTCCTTTTTTCTTCTTGGTGGGTCTGGATCAAGAATTACTCCGCCTCCGAGTGTCTCCAATGGAGAAAATCTTCTTATTATGAAGCGGTCCTTAGCCATTGCAACGATTGGTTCCTGAAGTTTTATATGAGCAAAGCATGACTCTCCGGGCATTATTTCGTTTTTTTCAAATAACTTTACTTTGCCTACTGTTTCTGAAGTTGTCAGATAGAAATGAACTGGAGCGTTGTGCCTCAAAGGTGTAGAATCGTTAAGAAGATTTATTTTTACTTCAATGTAATCGGTCAATCTCAATTTGTTGGGAATTGTTACAACATCACCTCTTTTAAGGTCCTCCTTTGAAATACCCTGAAGATTCATTCCAACTCGTTGTCCTGCAAACACTTCTTTTTGTGGCTGTCCATGACTTTGAAGCCCTCTGACCTTTGAGCTAAGTCCTGTTGGAAGAATTACCACGGGACTATCAATGCTTATACTGCCACTTAAAACAGTGCCAGTGACAACAGTACCAAAGCCCTTTAAAGTAAAAACCCTGTCTATAGGCATCCGAAATATTCCACCTTTTGATTTTTCCTCAACTTTGAGAG
>JBEPZQ010000116.1:0-5978 GCA_041640755.1 Thermodesulfovibrio sp.
CCCTATTTTGTCAGATTTTTCTCCTCAAGGCTTTTCAAAACACATTGAAAATTCTACAAAATTTTTGCACAAAGCAGACTGATTTAAGAGAATTGGCAGATTACGACACAGCCACGAAAGGAGGGAGAGCTTGCCGCAAGCCAAAGACATGGCGATCGTTAGCAATGATGCTTGAGTATCTCACAATTTAGGTTTATTTCATATTATGAAAAAACGATAACTTTGCTAAAATTATCTTACTTTCTAATAATCCTTTCATACCACAATGAGTGTCTGTGTTTTGCATATTCTTCATCTACATAGCCTGTGAAAATGCTTTTAAGAAGGGGCCAGTTTGACCTGAATAAAATAACTGTTCCAACATGGACAATAAAGGCAAGGATAAATATAAAGCCTGATAGAGTATGTACAATAGTATTTATTGATTCAGCCTGTGGGGAAAGTATAATCCATTCAAGGTTTCTTAAAACTTTAATAATTCCTGTTACTGTCAAAACTAATATAACAAAACCTATGCCCACATAAGCTATTCTTTGTTCTGGCAAATACTTATCAGAAGGTGGCTCTTTGCCAAGCCCTATCATTGCTGCAAGAACTTTTACGCTATTTTTAATATCACCCTTTTTAGGCAAAAGAGCAAAGTCCTTTCTTAAACCATGATAAAATATATGAAAAACTACAGCAGATACAAAAAAAATTGCTGCTATGTAATGAATAAGGGTAACATAGTAAAAATCAGCTGTCCATGCAAAGCCGGGTATTTCTGTAATGTAATATCTTTTATACAGTGGAAGGCATCCAAGTCCTGTAAACAAAAGAACAATGCCTGAGATAGCAACGCTCCAGTGTTCAATTATCTCAATTAAACTGTGTCTTTTAATCCTATTTTTCATTGTCTACCTCCTTTGAGTCCTTTTTAGAAGCTATTGCGCCGACTATTGCTCCCAACATTGAAATTGCTCCAGCAGAAAGCAATACTTTGCCGATAGGATTAAATGTTGTTTCTATTTTGTTTTCTACTTTTACTGGCATCTGAAATCTCTCTTTCTTTTCTTTTAAAGCTTTATCAAGTGTTTCAAAGGGAATACTTGAAAGATAAAGTGTTGATGTTCCACCGTTTTGCCTATCGCCGTAGATATAAAGTCCCTCTTCTTTTGCTCTTTTATATGCAAGTTCGTATATTTTCTTTCTCTCCCCAAATGTAAATACTGCTTTATCTCCCAGCCTTTCTTTACATGCAGTTACACATGCTGGCTCCTGTCCATTTTTTATTCTATCCTTACATAAATCGCATTTATACATAACACCACCACCTGCATATTTAGGAAGAATTTGTAAATATATGCCAACTCCAGCCTGTCTCTGGGGAATATGCCACGGACATACATCTCTGCACTTTGCTCCTCCAAAGCAAATTTTATCATTGATCACAGAATTGCCCTCTGGCTGTTTTGTCAAAGCTCCAAATGGACATTCTCTTACGCATGGAGGATTATCACAGTGCATGCATCTTCTTGGCATATAAATGTCTTTTCCATTGATGTTTGCTTTTTGAATAAAAATCCAATTATAAGGGGTCAGGGTGTCAATTTTGTCTCTTTTATCTGACCAATCTTCATAGTTTTTTCTGGGCCAATAGGGCAAAATGGGCTTCTTTGGCTCTGGAAATCTTTCTTTATTATATTCTCTACATGCCTTTACACATCTTGGAATAGGTTCATCTTTGCATCCATCACATTTTGTAAGGTCAATTAAAGTAGCGTATTTACCCTCCACAGCTTCTACTTTATTTCCTAATAAAAGTGAAGCACCAATGGATGATGTTAAAGCAAGAAAACATCTTCTTGATATATTCATAGTTAAACCTCCTCTGGCAGACCGCCAGTCTTTAAATTCTTCATCCTCCACTCCAAGTAAAACATGAGCTTCCTTGATTTGATACAGAGGAGACTTGCGAGATTAACTTTTCTGTCTCCTCAGAACCACAATTAGGGCAGGCTTGATTTCTAATTTCTCTGGATATCATTGGAACAAATACTTCAAAAGTTTTACCGCATTTCTTGCATTTATACTCATAAATAGGCATCTATACGACCTCCTTTATACCGATGAGATATATGTTTTGAGAACCTTTTCTATCTCTTTCTCCATACTTGCAACGGACCCTTGACCTTTGGTCAAACAATCCTTAATGTAAAATTTTACAATTAGAAATCCCGCACCCTTTAAAGCTCCGTTGATAGAGGCAAACTGGGTGATAATCTCTTCGCAGTTTCTGCCAGACTCAATCATTCTTTGTAATCCCCTTATTTGGCCCTCTATCCTTCTTAGTCTTTGAATCAATTTAACTTTGCTTTCTACCACTATACCTTACCCCCTTATATTCATTTTTTATAATATAAAACATGATATCTGGCAATGTCAACATGAGAGGTATATTTTACTTGATTATTAAAATTTTTTATGTTAAAATTAATTTGTTTATGGAAGACCACAAATTAAAAGTATTTTGCACGGTAGCTGAAACAAAAAGTTTCTCCAAAACTTCCGAAATTGTTCATCTTACTCAACCCGCTGTTAGTCTCCAAATCCAAGCCCTTGAAGAATTGTATGAAACAAAATTGTTTGACAGATCATCGGGAACTATTAATCTAACGCCAGCTGGTGAGATTTTATATAAATACGCAAAGCAAATTTTAACATTATATGCAGAGGCTGCAAAGGAGATAAGTAAAATTACAAAGCTCATTAAAGGCTGCGTAAAAATTGGGGCTGGAATAACAGCTGGAAACTATATTCTTCCAGCCATTGCTGTTGATTTTAAAAGAATGCATCCAAAAATAAGAATTAGTGTCACAATCGGAAATGATAAGAAAATTCTTGAAATGTTAAATTCAAGTTTGATTGATTTTGGAATTACCTCAGAATTTGTAGGAAAAAATAAATACATAGTAGAACCAATTATCTCCGATGAATTATGTGTCATATGCTCTTCTGATCATCCAATGGGGAATCAAAAATCTGTCTCAATTTATGATGTTATAAAAGAGCCTTTTGTGCTGAGAGAAGAAGGCTCAAGTACAAGGTTTGTTATTGAAAAATTTTTGGCTGAGCATAATTTGAGCGTTTCAGATATGCATGTATCTTTAATCTTAGGAAGCACTGGTGCTATAAAAGAAGCTGTTGAAAGAGGAATTGGACTATCCATGGTTTCAAAATGGTCAATTAGAAAAGAAGTTGCTTGTGGAAATTTAAGGATTGTAAAGCTCAAAGAAGGTAAAATAAAAAGAGACCTTTATATAGTTCTTCCAAAAAATACAATTCTTTCTCCCGCAGTAGAAGAATTTATAACCTATCTCAAAAATTACAGCTATTCGGACCTTTTATAAAGGGTCACCGATTTTGTGAAGCCTGATTACATTTCTGTTTCCAAGGAATGGAGAGCTTGCTACAAATACAATAGCATCTGAGTCTTTTACAATATTTAGCTCTTTTAATTTGCTCTCTGTTTCCTTTAAGAATGCATTGTCTATTATATCTGTATTTTTATCCATATACATGGGTATAACTCCCCATATAAGTGAAAGGCTTCTGTAAACTTTCTCATCAGGAGTAAATGCTACAATAGGCATTGATGGTCTTAACTTGGAGATTAATAATGCACTAAATCCTGAATAAGAAAAAACAACAATTGCCTTTGCTCTTATATCCTGCGCAACTCTTACAGCACCTGAGGCAGTAGCCTCTGGAAAATAATCACTAACCTTGAAAAAAGAAGTAATTCTATCAAATAGGTTTCCCTCAGTAAAGCCTATTATTGAATCCATTGTTTTAACTGCTTCAACAGGATATTTGCCTGTTGCTGTTTCAGCAGAGAGCATTAAAGCATCTGTTCCGTCAAGTACAGCATTTGCAACATCTGTTGCCTCTGCTCTTGTGGGCCTTGTATGTTCTCTCATTGACTCAAGCATCTGAGTGGCTGTAATAACAAGCTTTTTTTTCTCATTGGCAAGCTCTATAAGTAGCTTCTGATAAACAGGAACTTCGTATGTAAATAGCTCTACTCCTAAGTCTCCCCTTGCAACCATTATTCCGTCAACTTCTTCAAGAATTTCATTGATATTCTGGAGAGCCTCTCTTTTTTCTATTTTGGCAATCAAAGGGGGTAGTTTAAAGTTCTTCTCCTTAGCCCATTCTTTAACGGTTTTTATATCCTCAGCACTCCTAACAAAAGACAATGCAATATAGTCAACATCAAGCTCAATCCCCACAAGAAGGTCATGTTTGTCTTTTTCAGTAAAAGAACTTACAGATGTTCTTGTATAGGGCAGATTAACACCTTTTCTTGATTTGAGAACTCCACCCTCTATTACAACTCCCTTTAACCTATCATTAAGCTTTTCTATGATTTTTATTCTGATCAGACCATCATCAATTAAAATTTCATCCTTGACTTTAACATCCTCTAAAAGTGCTGGATAAGAGATGTATATTTTTTTTGAGTCAGAAATTTCTTTCCCAGAAAAAATCTCAACAATTTCTCCATTATTTAAGAAAACTTCACCACCCTGCACATCGCTTATTCTAATTTTTATACCCTGTAAATCTTGTAGAATTGCAACAGCTTTTTTAAGTCTGCCTGACTCTTCACGAATTATTCTTACTATTTTCTTAAACCATTCCTCGTTTCCATGTGAAAAGTTAAGACGAGCAACATCCATTCCTTTTTCTATTAGACTCCTGATTATAGTCCTGTCTTCAGAAGAAGGTCCGATTGTGCATACAATTTTAGCTTTTCTCATTTAATATGATTTCCTCTCCTTTTTTATAAATAATTGTATGTTTTTCCCACCCCGGTAGCTTTTCTTTATAATCACTGCGATAATGAGCTCCAACGCTATTTTTTCTATATAGTGCAGAAAGCGTTATCAATAATCCAACTGTAACCATATTTTTTAGTTCTACGGAAAAGGGATCAACAAAAAAAACATCTGAAATTCTCTCATAATAAGGCATGATTTTTGAAAGAGCTATGCCAAGAGATTCACCACATCTTATCACACCTACTTTTTCCCACATTGTATTCTTTAAGTCTTCCCTAATTTGAGTGATTTCTTTTGAATCAGAATGCACAGGCTTTTTAATATCAACATTGCTTGGGAATTTAATTCCTTCTAAACCTTCGCAGTATCTTGATGCCTCTTTACCTGCTCTGTATCCATAAACAAGCCCTTCAAGAAGGCTATTACTTGCAAGTCTGTTTGCTCCATGCACTCCCGTACATGCAACCTCACCAGCTGCAAACAATCCATTGATATTCGTTCTTCCATTTATATCTGTCTCAACTCCTCCCATCATAAAATGGGCAGCAGGAGACACAGGAATTGGCTGCTTTGCGATATTAAAATTAAACTTCAAACATGTTGAATAGATTGTCGGGAATCTTTTTTTTATAAATTCTTCATCAAGATGAGTAAGGTCAAGATATACATGGGTTGAATTTGTCCTTACCATCTCTGATATTATTGACCTTGAAACAACATCTCTTGGAGCAAGCTCAGCTTTGGGATGATAATTTTGCATGAATGCTTCGCCATGAATGTTTCTCAATATTGCTCCTTCGCCTCTTAATGCTTCACTCAGAAGAAAAGCAGGCACTCCCTTTGCATAAAGGGCAGTGGGATGAAACTGAACAAACTCCATATCTTTAAGATATGCACCTGCCCTGAATGCCATAGCCATTCCATCACCTGTTATGACTCTCGGATTTGTTGTTCTGATATATACCTGACCTGCTCCACCTGTAGCAAGCAAGGTTGCTTTAGAATAACATATTATAAATTCATCGCCCTTTAATAAAACCGCACCTTTGCATACTCCTTCATCAACTATTAGATCAACTGCCATTGTGAATGAGGCTTTTTGGACATTGTAAATTTTTGAGAATTTATTGATGAGAACACTTTATATCTCTATTC
>JBEPZQ010000117.1:0-5968 GCA_041640755.1 Thermodesulfovibrio sp.
GTTCAATGGCTTTAGTATAATCAGCAATGGCAAGATGATAAAGCTTTTTTCTATAATATGCATTCCCTCTTTCCTTATATGCCTGATGGTTTGTAGGGTCTTGTTCTATCATTTTCGTATATTTAGCAATAGCAATATCATGCTTTTTACTTCTTATCAATTTGAGCTTTTTGTTTATTGACTGTGACATACTATAAACATTTTATTTCTTTTTCAGACTTTATTTCAACCAAATTTGCAAATTTTTCTAAATGTAAAAGATTTTTCACTTAAAGCACAAAAATATAGAGATAGACACGCTTCACTGTTCGCTCACCCGTTGCATGCAATAGCCCACACTTTCACAACGAGCATCCTTGTTGCGATCAAAGCGATGCAAGCTGGGGCAATGCAGTCTCTAAAAATTCGTAAAACGTAAGAAGTAAAAAGTAAAGACGAGATTGCTTCGGCATCCCTACGGATGCCTCGCAATAACAAAGAGAAAAAATAGCGAGGCTCGCAATGACGGAAAAATATTTATTTTTTCAAATAGTTTCATTAATTTTTAGATTTAAATCGCCATTTTTTGGTAAAGCTTTTTGATTTTATCAGAGAGTATGCTAAAATTACTTATAACAAATAAAACCGTGCCGCTATGAGAAAAGTTGGAGAAATATTAAGAGCATAAATTGTTGTTTAGGTTGATATTATATTAACAAAACTTCATAGTAGACTTAAATATGCATAAAACAGGTATTGCAAATCTTCCATTACACTCAGGAAAAGCACCTCAGTGGCTTTTCAAGAGAATGATAGCTCTATCAAGGGCAATTATTGAACTAATGGCTATAGAGCTTGGGAAGAATGAAATTTTAAATCGCCTTTCTGATCCATTCTGGTTTCAGGCATTGGGGTGTGTATTAGGTTTTGACTGGCATAGCAGTGGAGTTACAACAACTGTAACAGGAGCAATAAAAGAAGCTTTAAAAGGAGCTGAGACAGAGCTTGGAATTTTTGTTGCTGGTGGCAAAGGAAAAAGAGCCCTTAACACTCCTCAAGATATTTTTGATTATGCAGAAAAATTTGGTTTTGAGCCTGAACCGTTTATTTATGCAAGCAAACTCTCTGCAAAGGTTGACAACACTGCAGTTCAAGATGGCTTTCAACTTTATCATCACACAATAGTGTTCACTCAGGAAGGACACTGGTGTGTAATTCAGCAAGGAATGAATGAAAAATTGAATATTGCAAGAAGATATCATTGGCTAAGTCTTAATCTTAAAAGCTTTGTTGAAGAGCCTCATGCTGCAGTATGCTGTGATGTAAAAACTAAGGCATTAAACTTTACTGCAAAAGAAAACTCTGAACTGAGAAAAGCGACAGTAATGCTATCCTCTGAAAAGCCAGATAAGGTTGTAAAAGAATTTATAAAAATTAGGGAGCTTAGTCAACCTAAAAGGCATCATATTACAATGTCTGACATAAAACCAGAGAATCTTTATAAGGTGTTACTTAAAACCTATGAAAACCTACCGAATGATTTTGAATCTTTGCTTTTAGTAAAGGGATTAGGAGCTAAAACCTTGCGTGCACTCGCACTCACAGCTGAGCTTGTTTATGGAACTCCTATTAATTTTTCAGACCCTGCTCGTTTTAGCTTTGCCCACGGAGGCAAAGACGGTACACCATACAGGGTAAGCAGTAGACTTTATGACAGAACAATTGAAATAATCAAAAAAGCAATTGAAGAAGCCCGCATTGGAAGAGAAGATAAAATCCTTGCATTAAAAAGATTGGCAAGAATCGAAAATACCTCTCAACTCCATCTTCTATCTTTGTAATATTCAATCAAATTAAAAAATTCTTTTCTGTTAAATATTTCCATATTTTCGCAATAGTAATTAAAAAATGCTTTCATCTCTTCTTTACTGAAAGGAAGAACAGGTCTCCAAAGATAACCTAAATCTCTTGCAAATCTTTTCAGTTTAAAAAAATAAATTTTTTGAATATTATCAAGATCAACAATTGATTCTAACTCATCACCCACAAAAAAGAAGTGTTTAATATTTGCATCACCTAATGAATATCCTGCTTTGTGAAGAGCAACTGTTATATCAATTATTTTTAGAAATAATTTTGCGATTTCATCCTTATTGTTCTGGATTTTCAAAATTTCAAGAAAGTTTGTGCCACTACTGCCAGCCATAATGTAAAAGTGTCTACCAAATACTTTTCCATATCCAAAGACTTCTACAACAGGAATTCCTTGAGCCCTTAATCTTTGAGAATACAAATAAGCTTTTTTAGCAGGATTGTAAAGAAAATATTTAATTTTTCTTTTGAATTTGACAGGTATGAAAACTTTTATGAAGTATTTTGAGCTGATGTCACTTAAAACAAAAGTGTCAGATTTTGTTGAGTATATTTGAAATCCTTTCTCTTTTAAAAATGCCTCGCATTCATTTGCAATTCCGCTAAAGGGTTTTAACAAATCCCTATTTTCTTTTACAGTATCCAGAAATTTAAGAACAAATTTTCTAATATCTTCGTCAAAAAATTTAAAATTCCTCATCCAATTCTAATCTTCAAATAAATTTTTGAAAGAACACTTGATGAGTAAATCTTTAGCTTTGGGAGCAACCATCCAGCACCTTTGCATTTTACAGGAAGTCTTTTTATATGCAGTAAATCATAAATGTTTGCACCTCTTTCTGTTGTATATAAAGCTTTGAACCCACACCCACATGCAATATTTATTGATTTTTCATCATATGCTCCTTTGGGCCAACAAAGATGTAAAGACTCTTTATTTATCTTTCTCTTTAAAGTTTCCTTGCTCCTTTTTATATCCTCCTTTATCATTTCGTAATTACCAGCCTTTAAATATTCTGGTATCTTATGCGAGCTTCCATGATTTTCTATATCAAAAACACCTTCATCCTGCATTTCCTTAAGTTCATTCCATGTGCAAAGATAATCTCTTCTACCTTCATTAAAAATCATATGCCACATTTTTTTGTGCTCAACTACTGAAAAACTCTCTCTTTTAAAATCATCTAAAACCATATCAGTCACAACAAACATAACAGCCTTCATTTTGTATTTTTTTAAAATTGGATATGCAAAAAGATAATTATCGTAAAAACCATCATCAAATGTAAGAAGAACGCATTTTTTCCTTTTTTCTTTTGGATGCATCATCAAATAAATAAACTCAACAGCAGACAAAGTTTTCCAGCCCTCTCTTTTAAGTGCTGAAATCTGCTCTTCAAAAATCTCAGGAGTAACATTTAACTCCCTCTCCTTAGGCATTACATGATGATACATAATTACAGGAATAGAATTATTTAGCATTTAAAAGCTCCTTGTAAAGTTTTTCAGTTTTTTCAATCATCTGTTCAAGAGTAAATTTTTCAAGCACTGTTTTCCTTGCCTCTTCTCCAAGTCTTTGTCTTTTTTCTTTGTCTTTAAGTAAATAAATAACTTTTTCAGCTATATCATCGGGATCACGGGGTTTAAAAAATACTCCGTTTACTCCATCAATTATAAATTCCTTAAAAGTATCAATTTCAGATAAAGCCACAGCTTTTTTCATTGCCATTGCTTCAATTAATGCCTGTCCTTGACCCTCAAGATAGGAAGGATAAACAAATACATCATAAAGAGAAAGAACTTCTGGAATATCATCTCTATGTCCTAAAAATAAAACTCTATCTCTTAAGCTTTCCTCAACATAGGCAAGATATTTTTGCTTATAAGGCTCACCAATAGCACCTGCAAATACAAGATAACAAGGATAAACCTTATAAATTTTATTAAATGCTTTTAAAAGATATTCTTGTCCTTTTACTTGAGTAAAAGTAGAAGTATTTCCAATAATTAGCGCATCATTAGGGATTCCAAATTTTTCTCTTATATTTTTTTTCAATTTTTTTGGATTAAATTTTTCAATATCAATTCCGCTTGGAATTATTGCTATTTTATCTGATTTGTTATTTATCTTTTCTATTTCATTTTTTATAAACTCAGTCAAAACAATAAATCTATCTGGTATTTTGTAAATAAATCTTGTCAATGGGTCTTTCCCAATTGGATACAAATTATGTCTAAATCTTACAAGCTTACATCCAGAAAGCTTTGCTGCAATTCCTCCTGCCCAACTATCGGTAGAGCTATGAGTTGCAACAATTTCAATTTTTTCTTTTTTTATTATTTTAATCAGTTTCAAAATATTTATAATTATTTTTATAATTATTTTGCTTTTTTTAAAATCAAGCTCATAAACTTTAATGCCTGCTTCTTTAGCTTTTTGACTTAGCATAGAATTTTTATTACAAACAAGCACTATTTTATGTCCCTTTTGAGATAAACCAATACACTCATTTAATACTCTTTTCTGCTGTCCTCCCCATCTTTTTAATGTTTCAGTATGAAGAATGTTCATTTTGAAACAAGCTCCATATAAACAGATTCAATTTTATCCAGCATTGCTTTTAAACTATGTTTTTCCTTAATTTCTTTTTTAGCTTTCTCAGCCATTATTTCACCAAAACGTGGATTCTTAAGAACTTTAATAATATTTTCAGCTAATTCATCAGCATCATCAGGTTTAGTGAGCAGTCCAGTAATTTCATGTTTTACAACCTCTGGAACGCCTCCCACTGCTGTTGCAACAACTGGAACTCCTACTGCCATTGCTTGAAGAAGTGCCTGAGGAAGTCCTTCAGATTTTGAACTGAGCACAAATACATCTGCCACACTGTAAAAAGGCGTAACATCTTCCTGAAAACCAGTAAAAATGACAGAATTTTCAATATTTAGCTTTTTTACTAAATCCATCAAAAAATTTTTTCTCGGTCCTTCTCCAATAAGAAAAAGTTTTGCAAAAGGAAATTCATTTAAAACTTTGCTAAAAGCAATGATTGTTAATTCATGATTTTTTACTAACCTTAAAATCCCCACATTTATTATTATTTGATTATTTTGATCTAATCCAAATTTTTGCTTAATACTTTTATCCCTTTTTACATAGAAAAATTTTTCTTCAACTCCAGTAGGGATGCTTATTACTTTTTCAGAAGGAAAACCATTATTTTCAATCAGGTTTTTTCGCATATTTTCACCGCAGGTAATAAATAAATCAGGTAAATAGTGTACAAAGTTAAAAATATTCCTTCTAAGCGGAAGATTAAGATGACGGGTTCTTACAATTGCTTTAACTCCAGCAATTTTTCCTGCTATTGCTCCAATCCAAGAGTCAATTCCACTATGTGTGTTTATAATATTTACTTTTTTCTGCTTTAAAATTTTTACAAGTTTAATGATTGATTCAATATCATAAGGCTTCCTCAATGGTAAAGTAATAACTTCAATTCCAAGTTCAATTGCCTTTTCTTTTATTCTGCTTTTTTCTCTACAAACAAGGGTTACAGAATGTCCTTTTTCCATTAATCCTTTGCATTCATAGAGGACTCTTTTTTCTTGTCCTCCCATTCCATCGGACCATTCAGTGTGAAGAATTTTTAGCTGTCTATTCATGAAACTTTATGATAACATAAGAAGAGATTTTTAATTAATTACCTGAGATAAATAATAGTAATAAAGTTCTTCTAAATTCTCTTTTGGTCTTTTATGATTTTCATTTGTTAATATATCCCATGCTATCCAAGACAATTCGTAAATATTTTTCCCTGTAACATTTATTTGCCTTTTTCCATCTAAAATAAAAGCACTGACCATATGTGTATCATGCACATATTGCAATTTATCATTAAAAATTGCTGGAAGATGATCAGCAGTTACAACAATTAAAGGATTTTCATCTCTTTTGTAAATCTCGTTTATTAAATAATACAAATTTTTAGTTCTATAATAAAATATATTAACTCACTCTTGTCCAAAATAAATTTTTTAAAAAGCTCCGATCTGGGTAAAATAGATAAACATTTAGCTTAAAAATTAAAGACCCAGATTGGAGGTGTATATGAAT
>JBEPZQ010000118.1:0-5955 GCA_041640755.1 Thermodesulfovibrio sp.
GTGCAGGCAGTTTTGGAAAAATATCATTGTAATTTACTGCATATACATTTACAAAAAGTAAAAATATTCCAAGAGCAAAGCCAAAATCACCTACTCTATTGACAATAAAGGCTTTTTTACCCGCATATGCTGCAGATTTTTTCTCATACCAAAATCCAATCAAGAAATAAGAACAAAGTCCGACTGCTTCCCATCCAAAATAAAGCTGAACAAGATTATTTCCCATAACAAGCATCAACATTGAAAAGACAAATAAATTTAAATAGGCAAAATATCTGTAATAACCTGGGTCACCATGCATATATCCAATAGAATAAATATGAACAAGAAGGCTTACAGTAGTAACAACAATTAGCATTACAGCAGTCAGCTGGTCAATCAGATAACCAAAACTTACCTTTAAATCCTCTGAAAGTATCCATGTATAAAAATTGTATTCGAAAGTTTTTCCTGTAAAAACTTGATAGACTGCAAACAAAGAAACAATAAAGGATAAAGCGATACTTGATACGGCAATAAAATTTATCTTTTTTGTACTTAGAAATCTGCCAAATATTATGTTAATCAGAAAGCCTGCAAGAGGAAAAATAGGAATAAGCAAAAACAGTTTTTCCATTCTACCACCTCAACCTGTTAATTTCGTCTGAATGATTAACTCCTGTGCTTCTTACAAGGGCAAGAACAATTGCAAGTCCAACAGCAGCCTCTGATGCAGCAACAGCAATTGTGAAAAGAACAAAAATCTGACCTGTATAATTTCCACTGCAGTAGCTAAAAGAGGCAAAGGCTATATTTACAGCATTAAACATAATTTCAAGACACATAAGCATCACAATGAGGTCTCTTCTTACTACAAAACCTATAAGTCCGATGGTAAAGAGAGTTAAGCTCAAAAAAAGATATTCGTTTATCATTTCTCTTCCCTCGGATGCTTTTTAGCAATTATAATTCCTCCAATTAAGGCAACTAAAAGAACAAGTGATAAAATCTCAAAAGGCAAAAGATAATAAGAATAAAGCAAACTTGCCATGAATGAAAGATTATTTTGAATTGGAACAGTAACTTCAATTCGCATATTTTTCAGATATCCATAAAAAATTGCAAAAAATAAAAGACTTGTCAAAAGCCCTGCTCCTGCAAATCTGACAAATTTGCTGTGTTTTAACTCTTCCTTTATATTCATGACCATTATTGCAAAAACAAAAAGTGCAAGCACTCCACCCACATAAACAATAATCTGAATTGCCATAAGAAATTCAGCATTAAGAAATAGAAAAACTGCTGCAACATGTAGTAGAAAAATCAAAAGAAAGAAAGCACTATGAATTATATTTCGTGATGCTATAACACCTATACTCAACAGAGCCATGCTGATATAAAAATATATGAAAAATGCATTGTCAACTGGAGATTGACTCATTTTGCTCCTCCCTTTTAATTTCAACAGCTCTTTTAATGGGAATTGGTCCTTGTTCTCTCTTTGTTTTGGGCCATCTTGATGGATCAATTCCCGGAGGTTGCCAGAATTTGTTGAAATAATAATCATGGGGCCATTTTTTTGTGAATTCGTCCCAGTTTTTCAGAAGTTTTTCTTTATTGAATATAAGTTCTTTCCTATCATAAGAAGAATACTCATAATCCTCAGTTAAAACTAATGCACATACAGGACAAGCTTCAACACAGTAAGCACAAAATATACATCTTGAAGCATCTATTATATAATCTGTAACAACCATTCCCTTCTCTGTTTTTTCTCTTTTAATAAAGATGCATCGGGAAGGACATACTGTTGTGCATCTCATGCAACCAATGCATTTGTCATTGCCAGAAAATGGGTCTCTTACAAGTGCGTGTCTTCCTCTAAATCCTTCATAAACCTTTCTTCTTTCAAAGGGATACTGAATTGTGACAGATTTGCTGAAAAGCATCTTAAGGGTAAGAGCCAATCCTTTGAAAACTTCTATGAGGAAAATTTTATTTAAAAGCTCTCGCAAATTCATAACCTTCCTCAATGGTAATATTTAAACAATGATGTTATAACTATATTCAACAAAGCCAAAGGAATAAGCACTTTCCATCCAATTGCCATAAGCTGGTCATAACGATATCTTGGTAAAGTTCCTCTAAGCCATAGGAAAAGGAAAATGTGAAAGTAAACCTTTAAAATAAACCAAATAATACCTGGAACTATTTCAAGAAACGGAAAGAATTTTAAAAGAAATGCAGGTACAGTCCATCCTCCCCAGAAACATATTGTTGCCAAAGCAGACATGCAAAACATTGCAAGATACTCAGCAAGATAAAAAAGTGCAAATCTTATACCTGAATACTCAACAAAATATCCAGCAACAAGTTCTGTTTCTGCTTCAGGTAGGTCAAAAGGAACTCGGTTAGTCTCTGCGAGCATTGCAACAACAAAAACAAAATATCCTATTATTTGTGGGAACAAAAACATTCCATACCAGTATTCCTGCTGCTTATTAACAATCTCAGTTAAATTAAAAGACTCTGCCATCAAAATAACCCCAACAAGGCTCATAGCAAGAGCTACTTCGTAGCTTATCATTTGAGCTGCTGACCTTAGTCCGCCCAAAAATGCATACTTTGAATTTGATGACCAACCTGCAAAAATTATTCCGTATGTACCAATACCTGCAATACCTAAAACATAGAGAATACCAACATTTATATCTGAAATAACCCAACCATCATTAACAGGAATCACTGCAAATGTGCTTAATGCAGCTGTTAAGCTGATAAGAGGAGCTATTGTAAAAATTCTTCTATCAACATTAGATGGAATGATGTCTTCTTTGAAAATAAGCTTAACCACATCAGCAATGGGCTGCAGAATTCCATGAGGACCTATAACCATTGGACCCAATCTAAGCTGAATATGCCCTATAACTTTACGCTCTGCATATGTCGCATAGGCAACATGAAGCATCAGAATTCCAAAGTATATTGCTGTTTTTATAATTGTCACAAAAATAACACTCAATGTCTCCATCATCTGTCACACTCACCTAAAACAATATCTATAGAGCCAATATTTGCAATAACATCTGCAATTAAACTCCCTTCGCACAGTCTTGGAAGTACTCCTACATGAACAAAGGACGGAGCCCTTACTCTCATTCTGTAAGGTTTTGCTGAATCATCGCATACAATATAATAACCCAGCTCTCCTCTTGGTGATTCAACAGAAGCATAAACATCAGTAAATTTTTTAATAAACTCTTCAATGGTTTTATCTTCAATGAATATCTCAAACTGAATATCTTTTTTGTCTATCTTAAGCGGAGACGCAGGCATTCTTATTCTTGGTGAATTTTCCGAAAGAATAGCTCCATCGGGCAACTTTTCTATGCATTGCTTGATTATTTTTGCGGATTGTCTGAATTCAAGCATTCTGCATTTATATCTGTCATACACATCGCCATTTTTTCCAAGAGGCACATCAAATTCCACTTTGTCATAAGCATCATATGGAAAAAATTTTCTAACATCATAATAAACGCCAGAGCCTCTAAGAGTAGGACCTGTAAGTCCCCAGTTTATTGCTTCCTCAGCTGAAATAACTCCAACTCCTTTTGTCCTTTTAAGCCAAATTCTGTTTTGGTCAATAAGAGTTTCGTATTCTTCAACTTTTTTTGGAAATTCATCTACAAATTTATATAGTTCTTCTAAAAATTGTTCATTAACATCGCAACGAACTCCTCCAATTCTTGGATAACTTACTGTAAGTCTGGCTCCTGTAACCATTTCAAAAAGTTCAAGAAGCTTTTCCCTGTCTCTCATTGCATAAAGAAAAACAGTCATTGCTCCAATATCAAGAGCATGAGTGGCAATCCATACAAGGTGACTACAAATTCTTGCCATTTCAGCCATCATAGTGCGAATAAATTTTGCTCTTTCAGGAACATCTATTCCAAGAAGTTTTTCAACAGCAAGGCAAAATCCTACATTATTAACCATGCTTGACAAATAATCCAGTCTATCAGTAATAGGAAGGGCTTGAACATATGTCAAATCTTCAGCAAGCTTTTCAACACCTCTGTGAAGATAACCAATGTGTGGTATACATTTTCTAATTACTTCACCTTCTACTTCAAGGACAAGCCGAAGAACTCCATGAGTAGCAGGATGATGGGGACCCATGTTTATGAGAAGCTCTCTTGTGTTTTCAGGATTCATCTTCCTTCCAACCCTTTGCCATATTTTTTAATTCTTTAAATGTCTCCCATTCTTTATCTCCAAGTTCGCTTCCAACTGGGTAATCCTTTCTAAGTGGAAATCCAATCCAATCTTCAGGAAGAAGAATTCTCCTTAAATCTGGATGCCCATTGAATACTATTCCAAACATGTCAAAAACTTCTCTTTCAAACCATTGAGCTGTAGCCCAAAGGTCTGAAACCGTTTGTATACAGCAACCCTGTTCTGGGACTTGAGCATTAATTCTGATTCTATGTCTGTGCTTTATTGACATAAGAATATAAATTACATCAAATCTTGGCTCTCTAAATCCAAGATAATCCACTGCTGTTAAATCTATGAGATAGTCAAATTCTAATGCGGGAGAACTTTTAAGATAGGAGAGTATTTCTTTTATTTTTTCCTTATTTACAGTAATGTCGCACTCTTCCCTAAAACATCTAAACCATAAAACCTCTTTTGGAAACTTTTCCTTAACTTTCTCTACGATCTCTATCGGTTTCATCTTTTCCCTGAGTTTTAGATTCTTTCATCAAACAAACACCCGATGAGCAAAAAGTCTTTGTATAAGATTGATTTTTTATTTTCTCTTGTAGATTTAAAATTCCTTCAATTAAAGCCTCTGGTCTTGGAGGGCATCCGGGTATATAAACATCTACTGGTAATATCTCATCCACTCCTTGAACAGTGCTATAAGTATTAAATATTCCTCCACTACAAGCACAGCTTCCCATTGCTATTACATATCGTGGTTCAGACATCTGATGATAAAGATTAACGATAACAGGTGCCATTTTCTTTGTAACAGTACCTGCAATAATCATAACATCAGCCTGTCTTGGAGATGCTCTAAATATTATTCCAAATCTGTCAAGGTCATAATGGGAAGCACCAGTTGCCATCATCTCAATCGCACAGCATGCAAGACCAAATGTAAGGGGCCAAAGAGAAGAACGCCTACCCCAGCTTGCTAACTTATCAATTGTAGTTATAATCGTGTTTGCAGCAGGCACAACCTTTATACCTTTTTCTACTTCTACTGGTTCAGTATTATTATCAAAAATCTTTATCAATCCTGCCATATATCAATCCTTATGCCATTCAAAAATATTTTTTCCAAGTGCATAGATGTATCCAATGATTAAAATAAAGATAAATAGATACATCTCTAAAAGAGCATAAAATCCAATTTTTTTATAAACAACAGCCCAAGGATAGAGAAAAACAGTCTCAACATCAAATATTACAAAGGCAATGGCAACGATATAAAACTTGACATTAAACCTCTCCCATGTATCTCCTGTTGAGGGAATTCCGCACTCATATGGAGTAAGCTTTAATGTGTAAGGTCTTTTTGGTCTGAAAAATTTACTTACTAAAAACATCGCAAGTCCGATGAGAAGAGAAATAACTATCACTATCAAAACTGGCAGATACTTGTCTCTTAATAAATTCTCTGGTCCCATCTATCTCCCTGCAAGTTAAGTATAGTTAAATATGATAACAAATTTTTAAGTTTTGTTAAAAGTTAAGACTGAAATAAATAAAAAAGAGTGCTACCTTTCTAAAGATAGCACTCATAGTTTCTTATTTATTCTCCTCTTGCGGAAGGCTCATCTGTTCTTCCTTTAAAAGCCTATTCCAATTCTTATCTATTGTTTCCTGAAATTGTTCAATCAGCTTTTCTTTTCCCGGCTCAAAAAGATGTTTAAATCTTCCCTGTGCTTTTAAAAATTCTAC
>JBEPZQ010000119.1:0-5872 GCA_041640755.1 Thermodesulfovibrio sp.
ATAAAAGAAGCAGTTAAAGCCTCTGAAGACCATCCTGTATTAATTGACAGATATCTTGAAGATGCAATAGAGGTTGACGTAGATGCGATTTCAGACGGTGAACATGTAATTGTAGCAGGAGTAATGCAACACATTGAAGAGGCAGGAATTCACTCAGGAGACTCTGCTTGCTCTCTTCCTCCGTATTCTCTGCCTGACGAAATAATAAACAAAATCAAAGAAGAGACTATAGCCATTGCAAAGGAGCTTGAAGTCAAGGGACTAATGAATGTTCAGTTTGCTGTAAAGGACTCGGAAATCTATGTTCTTGAAGTAAATCCAAGAGCATCAAGAACAATTCCTTATGTCAGCAAAAGCATCGGATTCCCTCTTGCCCAAATGGCTGCAAAAATCATGGTTGGAAAAACATTAAAGGAACTCGGATTAACGAAAGAAATCAAAATGCCTTATGTGACAGTCAAAGAAGCAATCTTCCCATTTGACAAATTCCCAGAAGTTGACATAATTCTTGGTCCAGAGATGAAGTCAACAGGAGAAGTTATGGGAATAGACAAGGATTTTGGATTAGCTTATGCCAAAGCCCAGATGAGTGCAATGGGCAAAATTCCTCTCAATGGAAAGGTTTTTATCAGTGTAAAAGACAAAGACAAGCCAGCTGTGCTTTCAATTGCAAGGGAGTTTATAGAGCTCGGTTTTACTGTGATAGCAACTCGTGGAACAGCAAAATTTTTAGCTGAGCATGGACTACAAGTTGAAATAATTAACAAACTTCAGGAAGGCAGACCCCATGTGCTTGATTTGATAAAAAACAGGGAGATAAGTTTCATAATAAATACAGTATTTGGCAAACAGGCTCAGCGGGATTCAAAGTACATAAGAAGGGGAGCTCTTCAATATAAAATTCCATATACCACTACTGTATCAGGTGCTGATGCCATAGTAAAAGCCATTAGAAGATTGAAAGAAGAGGCTGTAAATATAAAATCAATTCAGGAATACCATAATTCGGTGGCTTATGAATAGTATTTGTTGTATAGTTGGGATTATTAAAATAAATGGGGTAAATAAATGATAAAGAGGGCATTGATAAGTGTTTCAGACAAGAGGGGGATTAAAGAGTTTGTTAAGGAACTTGTAAACTTTGGTGTGGAAATTATATCCACTGGTGGCACCGCAAAACTGCTTAGGGAAGCAGGAATAAGTGTAATTGATGTATCAGATTATACAGGCTTCCCTGAAATAATGGATGGTAGAGTTAAGACCCTTCATCCACTTATTCACGGTGGAATTCTTGCCAGAAGAGACAAAGAAGAAGATAAAGAAGCCATGCAGAAGCTTGGAATAAAGCCCATTGATATGGTTGTTGTTAACCTTTATCCCTTTGAGTCAACTATAAAAAAGGAAAATGTAAGCTTAGAAGAGGCGATTGAAAATATTGACATCGGAGGTCCTACTCTTTTAAGGGCATCGGCAAAAAACTATAAAGATGTTATAGTCATCGTTGACCCAGAGGATTATCCAATAATCATTGAAGAGCTGAAAAATGGAAATATCTCAGTTGAAAGAAGACTTGAGCTTGCAAGAAAAGTCTTTCACCACACAGCAAGATATGATGCTCTGATAGCAGAGTATTTTGACAAAGTTACACAATTTATTGATTTTGCTGATGACTGGACATTACCACTTAAGAAAATAAGACCTCTTCGTTATGGAGAAAATCCTCACCAAAAGGCAGCACTTTATGCTTTAGGAGAAAAGCCATCTTTAATAGATGCTGAAGTTTTGCAAGGTAAAGAGATGTCTTTTAACAACTATCTTGATACCCATTCAGCAGTTCTTTTGGCAAATGAATTCAGTGAACCCGTATGTGTAATTGTAAAACACAACAACCCGTGCGGAGTTGCCATAGGAGAGAATATCCATGTTGCCTATAAAAAAGCTTTTGAATGCGATCCAGTGAGTGCATTCGGTGGAATAATAGCATTTAACAGAGTTGTTGATAAAGAGACCGCAGAGGAAGTCATTTTGACATTCTATGAGGTAATTGTAGCACCTGATTTTAGTTCCGAAGCACTGGAAGTATTCAAAACAAAGAAAAATTTAAGACTTCTCAGATTCCCCAGTCTTTCAAGCAAAATAAATCCTTCAGGCTATGATTTAAAAAGAATTCTCGGAGGATTTATTGTTCAAGAATGGGATGAAGTTGAAGATGAATTTTCAAATGCCAAAGTAGTAACAAAAAGGCAACCAACAGAGGATGAATGGAATGCACTTAAGTTTGCTTGGAAAGTCTGCAAACATGTCAAATCAAATGCTATTGTATATGCAAGAGAGGACCGCACAGTAGGACTTGGAATTGGACAGACAAGCAGAGTTTTTTCCTCAAAAATTGGAGCAATGCACGCTTTAAGTCCTTTGAAAGGCACAGTCGTTGCATCTGATGGATTTTTCCCATTCAGGGATAACATAGATGTTCTTGCACAGAACGGTGTTACTGCAATAATTCAACCCGGTGGCTCTGTGCGTGATCAGGAAGTAATTGATGCGGCAAATCAGTACAACATGGCTATGGTATTTACGGGAATAAGGCATTTTAGGCACTAAATATGAGGACATTCAAAGAAATCAAATCAAATTATTATTTTACAAAAGAGGACGAGACAAGACTTCTTGAACTCAAACCTGTAATGGAGAAAAGAGCTGACAAGGTTGTTGAAGCTCTTTATCAATGGATTAATTCCAATGATTCGGTAAAGAGAATATTCAAAAATGAAGCCCTTGCAAAACATGTAATGAGGCTTGTAAAAGTATGGTTTGTTGCCCTTTTCTCAGGCAGATATGACAATGCCTACTATGATAGCTTGATAAGAATAGGGCAGAAGCATGAAAGAGTTGGAGTAGAGCCACACTTTTTGATAAGAGCTATCAATGTAATCAGAAATTCCATACTCACCATTTTATGTGAAGAGATAGAGCTTGAGGAAATAAGAACAAAGTATATCGTTTCAATAAACAAAATATTAGACATTAATCTTGACATCATCAACTCTGCCTACATTGAAGAAGAAAGGCGAGGCTATCTTCCTGTCTATAAAGTTAAAAGTAAAATTGTTCAATTTGGCGAGGTATTCTCCCAGTTGACAAGCATTATCCTTATTTTGGGCTTGATAACACTGACAGGCGCAGTAATATATCTTTGCGGAAGAGATATATATGAAATTTTATCTGGAAAACTTGAACAGTCTATCATAACCGCTCTCGGCTCAGTTCTAATCCTTTGGGTAATGCTTGAACTTATAAACACTGAAATCGCTCATTTGCGAGGAGGAAAATTTAAAATAAGTGTATTTGTTGGAGTTGCTCTTGTCACAACCATAAGAGAAGTCATGATAGGAACATTGAAACATGAGAGTATAGAATTTATTTTATCGCTAATTGCTGCTGTATTGATTATAGGTATCATCTACTGGTTAGTTAAAAAGACTGAGGAGGAAAGAAGATGAAAATTCTTGTTATTGGCTCAGGAGGGAGAGAACACGCAATATGCTGGAAACTCGCCCAGTCAAGAGTGGTTGATAAAATTTATTGTGTTCCAGGCAATGCAGGCATTGCTGAGATTGCAGAATGTGTTGAAATCGAAAGCGGAGACTACTCTGCCTTGTTAGACTTTGTTAAATACGAATGGATTGATCTGACAGTGGTTGGACCTGAGGAACCTTTGGCTCGCGGAATTGTTGATATCTTTGAAAAGGAAGGTAGAAGAATTATAGGACCAAATAAGGCAGCAGCGCAGATTGAAAGTAGTAAAGTATTTGCAAAGGATTTTATGAAGAGACACAATATTCCAACTGCAGACTATAAAGTTTTCACATCCTTAGCTCATGCAGAAGAATACATAAGGCTTAAAGGTACGCCCATAGTTATTAAGGCTGATGGTCTTGCTGCAGGCAAAGGAGTTTTTGTATGTCATAATTATGATGATGCAATTGAGGCATTGAAGCTAATTATGAAAGAAAAAGTCTTTGGCTCTGCCGGAGAGCGAGTAGTTATTGAGGAATGCCTTCAAGGCGTGGAAGTCTCATATTTGGTTTTTACAGATGGCAAAAACATTGTTCCGATGGTTACATCAAAGGACCATAAAAGACTTCTTGATAATGACGATGGACCTAATACCGGAGGCATGGGAACATTTAGCCCGAATCCGACAGTAACGCCAGAGCTTGAAAGAGAGATTTTGGAGAAAGTTATAAAGCCAACTATTAAAGGTTTAAAACAAGAGGGAATTACCTATAAAGGAATTCTTTATGCCGGGCTTATGATTGTGGATAATAAACCCTATGTTTTGGAGTTTAATTGCAGATTTGGAGACCCTGAAACGCAGGTTATATTACCTCGTCTTGAAACTGATTTAGTTGATATATTTATGGCAATAGCAGACCAGAAGCTAAACAAAATAGATGTTCAATGGAAAAAAGAATCCTCCCTTTGCGTTATTCTTGCCTCAGAGGGCTATCCGGGGAAATATAAAAAAGGCTTGCCAATTTCAGGACTTGAGATGATAAAGGGGCTGAAGGATGTCATAGTCTTTCATGCGGGAACTAAATTTGATGAAGAAGGCAGAATAGTCACAAGTGGTGGAAGAGTACTCGGAGTCACTGCCTTGGGAAATGATATTCACGATGCAAGGCAAAGAGCTTACAGTGCTATTAATTTCATAAACTTTGAGGGAATGCAATACAGAAAAGACATCGGCTTGAACATATAAAACTTGTCGGAAAAATTGACTCTATCAGGCAAAAAATGCCTGATTTTTGACATTTTAACTTTTTAAAATCCCTTTATTTTAAACAAGATTCATTTTGGCATGCTTTTTGTTCTTCCTTTAAAAAACCTTAAAGGAGGATGAAATGAGTGCCAAGTCAATAATTTTAAATCTGTCAAAGGATATTCATAAATGGTTTCTATTAAATATCATAGCAATTTTAGCCATCTCTTCATTGATGTTATCAACTCTCGGATACAGCAAAAACGATATAATCTTAATCGTTTCAGGCCTCACAGTTGGTGCAATTATATTTAATTTTTTGTTTGCGAAAATAATGAAAAAAAGAACAGAAGAAACAATAAACAATCTATTTGCAAAAGTAGAAAGTCAGCTTTATTATGACGAACTTACATCAGTTTACAACAGAAAAGCAGGATTTGACAGATTAATGGAAGAGATGGCACGGATGAGAAGAAACGGAGGCATCCTATCAATTGCTATGATTGATATAGACAACTTTAAATCCATCAATGATAAATATGGACACCTTGTTGGAGATAGGGTTTTAAGGCATGTTGCAATGGAGATTAAACAATCATTGAGATTGAATGATATTGTGTCCAGATATGGTGGAGAGGAGTTTTTAGTAATTCTTCCTGAAACTGACGAAATAAGTGCATGTTTTGCATTGGAAAGAGTAAGAGAAAACATTTCAAAAAAGCCTGTTAATATAGGAAGAGAAAAACTCTATATAACTGTTAGCATAGGAATTGCAGAATTATCCTTCAACGAAAATCCGATTGATGCCATAGAAAGGGCTGATAATGCACTTTACAGAGCAAAGTATTCAGGGAAAAACAGAACTGAGATAGGCTTTAAACATACAGTAGGATTATCTTTATCCTAATGAGCGATTTTTATATGAACCTTTTTTAGTCTGTGCCCGTGCGCCTGACGACCTTTTAAGCCATTACGAGCCTCACCGTCTGTTTTTTTCTGTCTTTGCAAGGCTTGTCAAACAACTTTTTCCCGTCATCACGAGACTTGCGAAGCAATTTTTTTCAGTCATCACGAGGCTTGCTTTAGCAAGCCGAAGTGATCTCTCTT
>JBEPZQ010000120.1:0-5831 GCA_041640755.1 Thermodesulfovibrio sp.
TTTGAATTTTGCGGAAGATAGGCAATTTTTTTTGCAAGGTTTCGGCTTGAGATTTTTCTAAAATCTTCTTCTGATAGATAAACTGTTCCAGCTCTCGGTTTTATCACTCTGTCAATTGTTTTAAGTAAAGTTGACTTTCCAGAACCATTCGGTCCAAGTATTGCATAGATTTTTCCCTTTACAAATTCTAAGCTTATACCGTGAAGTATTTCTCTGTTTCCATAACCTGACGATAAATTTTCAATCTTAAGCATTTAAAATCTTCTCCTTTTTATAAGAAGATAGAAAAACATTGGGGCACCAGCAAAGGAGGTTATTATTCCAACTGGCAAAACTACAGGTGAAATAATTGTTCTCGCAATAAAATCAGATACACTTAGCAAAAGAGCACCAAGAAGAGCAGAGTAAGGAATCAAAAATCTATGGTCATTGCCAATAAGAAGTCTTACAATATGAGGTGAAATAAGCCCAACAAACCCAATAATTCCCAAAACAGATGTGCATACTGAAACCACCAAAGCACTAAGAAACATTCCAGATACTCTTAAAAATTTAACATTCACGCCAAGACTTTTTGCAACTTCATCTCCCCATAGAAGGGCATTAAAGTTCCATCTTTGGAGGAAAAAATAGCTGAAACAAAGAAGAAAAGAAATGAACATTAGTTTGTTTTCCAGCCAGCCAGCTTTTCCTATGTCGCCAAACGTCCAAAAGACTGTGGCTGCTACCTGAAAGTCCTGAGCAAAATATTGAAGAAACATAGTTGCAGAACCGAAAAGACTACTTAAGGCAACTCCAGCAAGTATGATTGCCTCTCGAGTTATGTTTCTTAGAAAAGACAAAAATAGTATTAAAACAACAGTTAACAGAGCACCACAAAAAGCTGAGATAACTACAGGATATAGTTTAAATACAGTTACTGCTTCTGCTCCAAATGAATGTGTTTGACCAGCACCAAATACAATAATTGCAAAGGCTGCACCAAAAGCAGCACCTTGAGATACTCCAAGAGTAAATGGAGAAGCAAGAGGATTTCTTAAAACATTTTGCATAACTGCTCCTGCAACTCCAAGAGATGCTCCTGCTAAAATTGCACCAACTGCCCTTGAAATTCTTATATTCCAGATAATGTAAGAATTTTCAGTATTTTCAAATATTGCTTTAAAAACCTCTTCTACGGTTAATTTCATTGAACCTGTTAGCACTGAAATTAAAGCCACTGCAAATATTGCAAAAAGTAAAAAAATGCCAATTAAAAGTTTTATATAAACGGATTTTAAATAAAGCTTTCCTACAGACTCATTTAATTGTAAGTCCTGACTTTGTAAAATCAACTTTTCCATATCCCTTATACACTCCTTTCAGGTCATTGTAAATGTCTTTCCCCAAAAATTTTCTGAAAATCTCTCCTGCCTTTTTCTCAGGTTCAATGTCTTTAAATCTTTCAGGATAGATTACTTTTCCTATAAAATAAGAATTTGCAAAAAGAATCTCCAAATTTGTCCTGTAAAAGTTGTAAGGAAATACTGAGTAAACTCTGCCTTCTTTTACTGCCTTAAGTTTTAAATAGAACTCTTTGTTTTTTATGTAATCTTCCTGAACTAAATTTATTCCTCCAGTGTCTATGAACAGATAATCAGGATTCCACACAAGGAGTTTTTCTTTATCAATAAATACATGACCCTTTTTCCCTGTTTCGTCAACAACATTTATTACATTTAACCATTGAAGAGGTGGATACTGAGCTTCTGAACTTGTTATGCCATGAGAACCCCTTGCACTAATTGCTCCAATATAAACTTTAGGTTTATTTAAACCTTTTGTTCTTTTATTTAAGTCAGCCATAATGTGCTTTATATAATCATTTAACTCCTCTGCTCTTTTTTCTTTATCAAGAAGCTTTCCAAGAAAGGTAAATGTGTTCATTATATCTTCAATATTAAATTCCTCAGTGCCTGCATATTGCACTACAATGACAGGTATTCCTGTCTTTCTCTGAATATGCTCAGCACTGTCAACCTCAAAGGTGATAACTATATCTGGTTTTACGGAGATTAATTTTTCAAAATCAGGAAGTTTTCCAGGTCCACCTTCTCCAATGGAAGGAATATCCTTTACTTTTTCCTTTATAACATTCCAGTATCCCTTTCCGACTGCAGGATTACCTCTCATAATACCCTGTTTTTCTACATTCTCTACCCCAATCACTTTATCAAAGGCTTGTAAGTAAACAACATAGCGAAGGGAAGCATGAAGAGCTACAATTCTGTCAATCTGCTTTGGAATGGTAACAGTTCGCCCAGCCATATCTTTAATTGTTATCGTCTCTTTTGCATAGGAATGAGAGCATAGCAAGACAAAGAATAAAACTATAAGGGATATCTTTTTCATATTTTGACTCCCATTAATATACTATCCAGGGATTTTTCAATCTCCTCAAAAACCTTTGCTGACAACGTAGCTTTACCTTCAAGAGACAAAGTATAAACCTCTTCAGAAAAATGAATAATTCCTGCAGGAGTTAAACCCTTTCTTTGTAAAATCTCTAAAATCTTATTTTCAAATTTAGCAGGAACTTTGTTAATAATCAAATAAGTTTTCTTTCCCATCTCTTTAGCAAGAACAATTGCCTTTTCAGCAACCTCAATAGAGTCAAGATAAGGCTCTGCAACAGCAACTATAGTATCAACTCCCTTCTCTACTCCTCTTCCAAAATGCTCAATTCCAGCCTCAGTATCTACAAGAATTAACTCATCTTCAGAAAGTTCAATTTTTTCAAGAAACTCTCTGCTTACCACTCCCATTGGACAGGCACATCCTTCCATAGGTTCTTTAATTTTACCAATACTTAAAAGATGTATATTACCGTCTGATTTTATAAACTCCTTAGGAATATCATTCATATGAAATTTTTTCTCTTCAATAACACTTATTTTTACTTCTTTGTCTTGAGCCTGAAATTTCTTTCTCAATTGCTGGGACACTGCTTTTTTACCACCTAAGAAATCCATAAAGGAAGCAGGAGGCTCGCTAAATCCAAAAAGCTTATAAAGACTCTGATTACTTTCATCTACATCTACTACTAAGACCTTATATCCTTTTTTAGCCAAAACCTTTGCAAAACCATATACAATAAAACTTTTTCCAACTCCTCCCTTTCCACATACTGCAATCTTACGCATTTTGCCTTCCTCCTTTATTGACATTTCCATAAATCAAATTTTTTCAGAACATTTATATTAACATCAACCAGTTCATCAATAGATACATTAGATAATTGAACATTTTTAATAACCCTTACAAACTTTTCAAACTGATTATCATTTTCTAACATCCATTCAATCATTTTTAATCTCTCTTTGAAAGCTTTTCCTTCTTTTACTCCTGCTGATTTTCTTAAATCATCCCATAAAAACTCTAAGATAATTGCCTCTCCTGATTTTGATTGTGGTGAATATTTAATGTAAATTCCTGCAAGATTCTTTGCTTCATCTTTAAGACAATTTTTACTTTTTTCTGAGATAGGAATAACAACAAAATTTCTTTTTCCAGCTGTTGTATTAAGTATGGTCTGAATTGCATCATCCTTACACCAAGGTGGAGTAGATATCACAAAATATCTTTGTCCCTGTGAAAGTGGAAAATTTTTGAGAAGATATTTTGCTATCCAGTATCCACTTGTAACCCCAGGGCAAAAGTGATCATGAAATAAAATAGAATTTTTCAGTTCAAAAGGAATTCCCTTTTTCCAGCCTATTATAATAGGTAAGACACGCATAGCTTTGCCTTGAAAAAGATCTTTTAATTCATCATCATTGCGAGTTATGGAAGTGGCAAGAAAATTCTCTGTCACAAAATACTTGATTTCATTATCTACAACGCTAATGTAAACAGCTTTATCAGATGCAGAATCATAGACAAATACAAATAAAGGATTATTAACTGCATCATGGATGAGAAAAAGATTCTCCATTTTTGTAAACTTAAGTAGCAGAGGAATCAAAGCATTAACTTGCTCATCTTTTACATGCATTGCATTAGTGATTATTAAAGTTTCGCTTTGAATTACTGGTTTTAGCTCACTGGTAAGAATCACTTCAATTTTATTTAAAACATCTAAGGCATAAGATGCGGATGCAAAAAATATAAGAATCAAAGCTAAAAGAAATTTTTTAACCATTCTCTATCCTCCTAACTAAAAATTAAATGATACAGAACCATAAACAGTAAAAGGTGCTCCCAGATAATAGTCAGGGCTTACAATGTACTTTTTGTCAAAGAGATTATATACTTCCAAAGCAATTCTTACATCTTTAAGTAATCCTACTTTTTTTATGTTATATGCAGTTTTTAAATCACAAACAAAATAGGAAGGAATTTTCTCTTCATGTGTAAGGTCACCATATCTTTTACCAACATATCTTACAATAGGGCTTAATTCTAATCCTTTATAGTTAAAAATCAATCCTGAAGAAAGCATCCATTCAGGAACATCAACAACTTGTTTACCATCTGTTTTAAAAACTGTACCACCTTGAACAATATCTCCTTCGTATTTAAGCTTAGTATATGTGGGATTAAAAAATAATGTTATATTGTCTGAAATTATAAAATTACTACCAAGTTCAAAACCATACCCCTTTGCTTTTCCAACAAATGTTTGATAACTTACTGGTTTATTAGTTGAGGGATCTTTTAAAGGCTGAGAGGGATTATCAGGATCTTTCCATCCTGGCGTAATTGGTGTCCTAAGATTTCTGTGTTTTGAGAAAAATACGGTTGGGTAAAGCTCCATGAAGTTTGTTCTTATTCTTAAACCTACATCAAGATTATCGGTCTTTTCAGGTTTATAATCTTTAAATAAATCTTTCATTGTGATACCTAATTTTTGAAATTTGTTGTAAAGATTATAATAGAGATTTACAATCGGCATATAAGCATAGGGTTGTTGAAATGTTCTTCCAAAACTTGTGTAAATCTCAATATTTTCATTGAACGCATAGGAGACACCAGCAGTAGGAATCCATGCATCGTAGGTTTGTCCTCCATAGTCTAATTTTGGCTCTCGTTCCACATATGGATTACCGCTTGAATCAAATTTTG
Source organism: Thermodesulfovibrio sp. (assembly GCA_041640755.1). Lineage (GTDB taxonomy): Bacteria > Nitrospirota > Thermodesulfovibrionia > Thermodesulfovibrionales > Thermodesulfovibrionaceae > Thermodesulfovibrio. The sequence continues at coordinate 5,104 of JBEPZQ010000120.1, forward strand.
TTATATATCCTTCATTATCTGATTCCTTTAATTTTAAATACTTAAGTCCAAGTTGCCAATTAAACCTGTCAATACTTCCTGCGACTTTAACATAGGGACTATAACGATAACCCTTATTCACAGATTTTGTATATCTACCCCAACCTACAAATCTTAAAGTCCCATCTGAATTAAGCCAGTAATTTTTCGTTGGTCTGTCTTCCCAATCTTGCCACTCATACTGAAAACCTAAAAGTCCTTTTATGTTTTCTAATTCTAAAGAAGCCTCTGCAATTGCTCCATATCTATCAACTGTCCATTCACTAAATTGAATTCCTGGTTTAGCTCCTGAGGGTCCGGAAATTCTTGAAGAACCGCTCCAATCTTCCTTATTTTCTTCTCTCCAATAAGGCTTTAGCGTAATTTTGAAATTTTCACTTAATTTTGCTGTTATGAAGCCAAAAATGTCATAGTTTGTCCACTTTACTTTCCAATATTCATAATAATTCCAATCTTCACTTGGATTACCAATAAAATCTTTATTGTAATCATATCTTCTGTATCTATCAAGATCAGATGCTTGTTCATAATTAAGAGCTCTATATTTGTGTTGTTTTATTTCATTAAAATTTGCCCACAACTTAAATTCTAAAATCTCTCCAAAAGGTTGAATAAATGTAAAGTTTAAATTGTTTCTTGGTCCTATTTTACCTTCTCCCCTCCATTTATCTTCCTCAGAATATGAGTAT
>JBEPZQ010000121.1:0-5823 GCA_041640755.1 Thermodesulfovibrio sp.
AAATTTATAGCCTGTCATTGCGAGCAGTAAGAGGGACTGCGAAGCAATCTAAAAAGGCGAGATTGCTTCCTCCTCGCTTTGCTCGGAGTCGCAATGACGGAAAGAAGAGTGTGTCGCGAACAGAATGCGTTGCGACCAGTCGCAATAAAGGTTGAGAATTGTTCAATTTATGTTATAATTTTTATTGATTTTCTCTATGCTTAAAAAACAGATAAGAAAAAAAATGCTTGAAATTCGCAATAATATAGGCTTTGAGATCAAAAAGCAGAAGGATGAAAGAATTACCAACTCATTTATTGAGCTTCTTAAGAAGAGAAAAGCCAAATCTGTGCTTCTTTATGCATCCTTTGGAAGTGAGGTTGACACATGGAGAATATTTGATTATTGCATCGCCAATTCCATAAAGACAGCTTTTCCAAAAGTAAAAGACAGAGATTTGGAACTTTGCTGGGTAGATAGACCAGAATGTTTAGACAGAGGCTATAAATCAATTCTTGAACCAAAGGAAGGGAAAATAGCTAATCTTCAAGAAATTGATTTAATTGCTGTACCGGGTATTGATTTTGATAAGAAATGTTTTAGAATCGGCTATGGCGGAGGATTTTATGACAGACTTCTTTCCTTCTCACACGGATTAGCTGTAGGGCTTGCTTATGAAGAGCAAATCATTGATGAGATACCAATAGAGCCTTTTGATAAAAAGGTTGATTTAATAATTACTGACGAAAGGATGATAAGCTGTGTTTGACAGAAAAAAAATTGAAAAAGGTGTAAGGCTTATTTTAGAGGGAATTGGAGAGAATCCAGAAAGAGAAGGAGTTAAAGATACTCCTTCACGTATTGCAAGAATGTGCGAGGAGATTTTCAGAGGAATGCTTCCGCCTGAGGAAGATTTGCTCAAGTGTATTGAAGGTGAAACTCATGATGAGATGGTTCTGATAAAGGATATACCATTTTATTCTGTTTGTGAGCATCATCTTTTGCCTTTTTTTGGGCATGCTCACATTGCCTATATCCCAGATGGAAGAATTGTTGGGCTAAGCGAACTGCCAAAGGCGCTTGATTATCTTGCTAAAAGACCACAGGTTCAGGAAAGGCTTACGAGTCAGCTTGCAAATTTGCTCATGGAAAAACTTAAACCAAAGGGTTGTATGGTCGTGATTGAGGCTGAACATTTATGTATGAGCATGAGAGGAATTAAAAAGCCAGGTTCTAAAACCATTACCTCTGCAGTAAGAGGCATTTTTAGAAAGAGTCAAACTACAAGGCAGGAAGCATTGGAATTAATAGAAGGGAGAAAATAATGTCAACACAGATTACCGCAGGAAAAATAATAGATGGAAAAGCTTTATCACAAAGTATTAAAGAAGATATCAAAGCTGAGGTTAAGGAATTAAAGGAAAAAGGTATAGAGCCTTGCCTTTCAGTTATTCTTGTAGGTGAAAACAAAGCCTCTCAGAAATATGTAAGTTTCAAGGAAAAAACCTGCAATGAACTTGGAATAAAAAGCCTTGTATTTAGGCTTTCTGAAGCTACACATGAAGAGGAATTAATCAAGCTTATAGATGAATTAAACAACAATTCATCGGTGAATGGAATTTTGGTGCAGCTCCCTCTTCCAAAGCATTTAAATCAAAATAGAATACTCGAGAAGATATCACCTTTCAAAGATGTTGATGGTTTTACTCCCTACTGTCTTGGCAGGCTTATAATTGATAAACCTCTATTTGTCCCTTGCACACCAAAGGGAGTAATAAGAATGCTTGATGAATATGGCATTGAAATAGAGGGTAAAAATGCTGTTGTCATCGGAAGAAGCATTATAGTTGGAAAGCCTCTATCTTTGCTTTTATTGAGAAGAAATGCTACAGTCACAGTCTGCCACAGTAAAACTAAAAATTTACAGGAAATTATAAAACAGGCTGATATTTTATGTGTGGCAATAGGCAAAGCAAACTTTGTAATCAAAGATATGGTAAAAGAAGGAGCAGTTGTAATAGATATTGGCATAAATGTGAATGAAAATGGGAAGGTTGTAGGCGATGTTGATTTTGAAGCTGTAAAGGAGAAGGCTTCTTACATTACTCCTGTACCGGGAGGAGTAGGACCAATGACAATTGCAATGCTTATGGAAAATACAATTTATGCAACAAAAATTCAATCGGGGTTAAGTATATGATAATTACCAAAAGCAAAAAACAGGAAAAAATAGCAAGTTATATTGAAAGATATAAATCTTTCTTCCTAATAGGATGTTCTGAATGTGCATCATTGTGTGGAACAGGAGATGAAGAAGCAATAAAACAGCTTAAAGAATGGCTTGAGAGTGAAGGGAAAGATGTTACAGGTTGGTTAGTGGCAAAAACAGGATGTCAAATACTGGGAACAAAACGAGAGGCTTCAAAATATAAAGACTCTTTAGAGAGGGCTGAATGTATTTTAGTGCTTTCCTGTGGAGCAGGAACTCAGTCTATAACTGAATTATTTCCAGACAAAACTGTAATTCCTGTTAACGATACTTTATTCATTGGCAATATGCGACGATTTAAGGAATTTGAGGAGCGATGCAGAGCTTGTGGTGAATGTTTTCTTGCTATTACAGGTATTTGCGTTGTAACTTTATGCCCAAAATCTATGTTAAATGGACCATGTGGTGGATATAAGGATGGCAGATGCGAGGTTAATCCTGACAGACGATGTGCATGGGTAATCGCCTTTGATATTATGCAGAAAAGAGAGTTAGTAGATAGATTTTATGAAGATATTTTAGGGCCAAAGGATTGGTCAAAGGCTAATTCACCAAGAATTTACAACGCAAAGGAGAAAAAAACAGATGTTACTTAGGGAAAAACTTCTGAAAGGTGAATTCGTATTTACAGTTGAGATAACTCCGCCAAAGGGACCTGATGTAACAAAATTGATAAATAAGCTTAGTCAATTAAAAGAGCTTGCAGATGCAGTAAATTTTACAGATAATCCATCAGCAATGATGAGAATGTGTTCATTGGCTGCATGCAAAATTTCTTTAGAGCTTGGATTTGAACCAGTGTTTCAAATGGCTTGCAGAGATCGTAACAGAATTGCAATTCAGTCGGACCTTTTAGGTGCTCATGCTTTAGGAATAAGAAATATTTTAGTTATGACAGGGGATCATCCCATATGGGGAGATCACAAAGAGGCGAAGCCTGTATTTGACATAGATTCTTCTTTGCTGATAAAACTTATCAATAAGCTTAATGACGGATTTGATATCAATGGAAATAAGCTTAATGGAAGGACTGAATTTTTTTTGGGAGCTACTGTAAATCCGAATGTTGAACCTTTAGCTCCACAACTTAAAAGATTTGAACAGAAACTGAAGATGGGAGCTCAGTTTTTTCAAACACAGATGATTTTTGATATTGAAAAACTTGAAAGATTTATGGAATATGCAGAAAAATTCAACACAAAGGTTATAGCAGGTATTGTAATGATAAGAAACAAGAAAATGTTGCATCATCTTGCAAATAACGTTCCCGGAGTTGTTATACCTAATGCAATAATCAATAAAATAGAAAATATGAATGATGAGGATGTAAAAATTTTTGGTATAGAATTGGCAGGTTCAATAACTTTGGATATAATAAGAAAAGGATTGTGTCACGGAGTTCATATAATGGCATTTTCAAATGTAGAGGAAGTTGAAAATTTGTTAAATTATATTAGAAATTGAGGAGATAATCATGGGACTTGTTGGGGTCAGTTTATTAGGAGAATATTTAGTCAAAAAAGGGTTGCTCACTGAGGAACAGCTTGTTAATGCCCTAAGACTTCAAAAGCAAGAGGGTATTCGGCTTGGGAGAGCTCTTATAAAATTAGGTTATATTAATGAAGAGCAACTTATAAAAGCTTTGGGAAATATTTACGGTTATCCAATAATTAATTTAACCCCTAGAGAAGTAGACATAAATTCTTTCAAATTGATTCCTGAGGAGACAATAAAGAAATACAAGATACTGCCCTTTTTAAAGACTGGAAATACTGTTAAAGTAGCAATTTGTGAACCCACTATGGTTGAACATATAAAATTTCTTCTTGCAGGTTACAATGTCCAAATTTATCTAATGAAAGAATCAGATATAAATAAACTTTTAAGCAATCTTATCCAAAGAGAAAATAAAAAATCCGATGAGGTTGTAGACCTTGTAGAAAGTGCGGTAACTGAAATAACTCAAGTTGAGGAAGACGAAAACAAACAGGAGGATGTATTCAGAGTAGAAGCACCAATTATTACTCTTGCTAATAAAATAATAGCAGATTCCATAAAAATGAGAGCCAGTGACATTCATATAGAACCCTATGAACAATCCGTAAGAGTAAGATATAGGATAGACGGAGTTCTTCAGAATATAATGGATTTACCACCAAAAATAAAAGGCTCATTGATTACGAGATTAAAAATAATGTCTCATCTTGATATCTCTGAAAGAAGGCTTCCACAGGATGGAAGAATCAAAATGAGGATAGGAGAAAAAGAGGTAGATTTCAGAGTCTCAACTCTTCCAACCATTTATGGAGAAAAGGTCGTTCTCAGAGTTTTGGAAAAAGGAAATCTTCAGCTTGACCTTACAAAATTAGGATTTGAAGAGATTTCTCTTAAGTTCTTTCTTGAAGCATTGGAACATCCCTATGGTATGATTCTTGTCACAGGTCCTACAGGTTCAGGAAAAACAACAACTCTTTACTCTGCTTTAATGAAACTTAACACGCCTGAGGTGAATATAATGACAGCTGAGGATCCAGTAGAATATAATTTTCCCGGTATTAACCAAGTTCATGTAAGAGAAGACATAGGACTTACATTCGCATCCGCCTTGAGGTCATTTTTAAGACAAGACCCTGATATTATAATGGTTGGTGAAATAAGAGATTATGAAACAGCTGAAATTGCAGTTAAAGCTGCGCTTACAGGTCATCTTGTACTTAGTACTCTTCATACAAATGACGCACCAAGCACAATTACAAGATTAATAAATATGGGAATTGAGCCATTTTTAATATCTTCCTCTGTAATATTGGTTGTTGCTCAAAGACTTGTAAGAAAGCTTTGCCCAAAATGCAAAAAAGAAGAAAATATTTCAAGTGAGACGTTATTAAAAATTGGAGTGCCTAAGGAAAAAATTAATGGGGCCAAAATTTATGGTCCTCATGGATGTTCTGAATGCAGTAATACTGGTTATAGAGGGAGAATAGCTTTATACGAGGTTATGCCTATTACGGATGCAATAAAGGATCTAATTGTAACAGGAGCTACTGCTGATGAAATTAAAAAAGAAGCAATAAATGCAGGAATGTTAACATTAAGGCAAAGCGGAATACACAAATTATTGCAGGGCTTGACTTCAGTGAAAGAAGTTTTAAGAGTGACAGCTGGAGATTAATTGTGCTTTCTACAATAAAAACTGATTTTTTAATAATTGGCAGTGGAGTGGCTGGCCTAAGGGCTGCAATTGAGCTTGGTTCAAAGGGAAAAGTCTTAGTAGCCACAAAGGACATTCCAACAGAAAGCAGTACTGAATATGCGCAGGGAGGCATTGCTGCTGCCTTAAGTGATGAGGACGAAATAGGCATACATTATGAAGATACGATAAAAGCAGGAGATGGGCTTTGTAATGAAGAGGCTGTAAAGATACTTGTCAGCGAAGGACCAGAAAGAATTATAGAGCTAATAAACTGGGGAGCAGAGTTTGACAAAGAAGGTTCAAAGCTTGCTTTTACAATGGAGGCTGCCCATTCCCGAAGAAGAATTCTTCACGCCCATGGTGACTCAACAGGAAGAGAGAT
>JBEPZQ010000122.1:0-2330 GCA_041640755.1 Thermodesulfovibrio sp.
ATTAGACAAAAAAGTCAATATTTAAGGGAATAAATAAGCAAAAATAATAAAATTAGGTTAGACTACAAAATTGAATGAAAAAAGATATAACTTATTGAATTATAAAGCTTTTGATATCTTTAAAGGCTGAAAATTGATGAAGTTGGGTTAGAGACTGCTTCGCCAAGATTACCACACTATCGCTCGCAACAGGGGGCTCGCAGTGACGATTGTCTATCTCTATTTTTCGGTTTAGATAATTATTTGACATTTGGTTAATAGTTATTTTAATATTTTGGTTATGGAGCTTACGGTAATTGACCTTATAAAGCAAACAGGCTTTGTAGCTAAAGCCGTTCTTTTAATCTTGCTTTTCTTTTCTATTTTTTCATGGGCTATCATTTTTTACAAGTTAAAAGTATTTAAAGCAATGAAAAGGGAAAATGAAAAGTTCTTTAATGCATTGTTGAACACCAATGAACCAAAAGATTTATTTGCAACTGCGAAAAGGTTTGATTTAAGCCCTCTTGCCTCTCTTTATAGAAATGTATTTGTTGAGATATACGGTAAAGATACTTCCAAGCTTGAAACTATTGTAAGAAAATACTCCTCTGATGAAGCAAATAGGATTGAGAGTTATCTTGGTTTTCTTGCAACAACAGGTTCTACTACACCTTTTATAGGACTCTTTGGAACTGTATGGGGAATTATGGATTCCTTTCGTGCAATCGGAATAAAAGGTTCCGCATCATTAGCAACAGTTGCTCCTGGAATTGCAGAGGCTTTAATAACCACTGCTGCTGGTCTTTTTGCAGCCATTCCTGCGGTTATTGCATACAACTACTTTACATCGCATGCAAATAAAATTATAAACGAAGTAAATGATTTCTCCGAGACCCTTTTAAAATATCCATGGAAGGATTAACTCCCCGAAGAAGATCAACCATAGCAGAGATTAATGTAACTCCATTGGTGGATGTAATGCTTGTATTGCTTATAATTTTTATGATTACAGCTCCATTAATGAAGCATGGTATAGATGTTAATCTGCCAAAAGCTAAAGGAAAAAGCATAGAAGAAACAGAGAAAATCAACATTGTTATCACAAAGGAAGGAAAAATTTACTTAAACGATAGTATTGTTAACAAAGATAACCTTCCAAATTTATTAACTTCCTTAAAAAACGATAATACAACAGTGCTTCTCAGAGCAGACAGAGATGTAAATTACGGTCTGGTTGCTGAAGTAATGGGAGAGATAAAATCTGCTGGTATAGAGAGGATTGGAATAGTAACAGAACAAAAAGAAGTCAAATGACAAGCAGGATTTATAATTCGTTTTTCTTGTCTTTGTTTTTGCATTTTTTGCTTTTTTTAATTTTTGCTGTTGTGACAAAAAATTCATATCATGAGGTTCAAAGTATTAGTGTTACATTGATTGAAACACCAAAAACAGCTCTTCAAAGTAGCGAAAATATTCAATCAGAAAATAATCCCAAGTCTTCAGAAACTCTTACTAAGGCAAAAACAGAAAATATCGCAAAGGAAAGAGTGACAGAGAAAAATGCTATAGAAAAACAAAAATTAGAAAATGAAAGACTGCTTCAGGAAAGATTAGCAGCATTGCAAGCCAAAAAAAGAATACTTGAAAAGGCTCAAAAATCTGAAGAAAGAGGTCATGGAGCAATACAGGGTGTGTCATCTGCTCAAGTTTCGCAAACATATTTATCTTTGATTTCTTCGCTTATTCGGCAAAACTGGAACATTCCAGAGACAATTCCAAAAAACCTTGAGGCAATTGTATTAATAAGAATTCTTCCTGATGGTCAGATCATAATTGAAGGGTTTGAGCAAAAGTCTGGTAATGCTATTTTTGATGCTTCCATAATTAGGGCAATTAAAAATTCTTCTCCTTTGCCATCACCAAAAAATGAGATAAAAATCGGCTTGAGGTTTAAACCATGAAAAAAGTTTGTCGTTTCTGGTTTTTGATGATTAGCTTTATCTTGTTATTTATAATAACTATTCACCATTCACCATCCACCATTCACCAAATAAATGCATCTCAAATTTATCTTGATATTACACAGCCTGGAATAAAAAAGCTAACCCTTGCCATTGAAGGTTTTGATAAAACTCCGAAAATCTTTGAGACTATAAAAAACAATCTTGAATTCACAGATTACTTCAAAATCTATGGTCCATTTCCATATAGGGGAGAAAAGTTTGACCCTTCACTATGGAAAGCTACGGATGTAGAAATAGTCATAAGGTCTGATATTCAGGGAAAAATTATAATAAAAGTCTTTACTGTCACATCAGATTCTCCAATATTTTTCCGAGAATACGCTC
>JBEPZQ010000122.1:2340-5803 GCA_041640755.1 Thermodesulfovibrio sp.
AATACGCTCCAAAGGACGATGAAAATAATGGGAATTTAATATCTGCTGATATTTACAGGCTTCTTACAGGAAAAGAACCACCATTTTTTAACAGGATTATCTTTTTAAGAAAATTTAAAGTCTCCACTGGTATATTTATTAGTAATTGGAATGGTTCTCATATTACAGATACAGGGATTAGAAGAGAAATTATTTCAAGAGCGATTTTAAAGAACAATAAAGTCTTTTTCTCATCACTTCAGCAAAACTCTTGGCATATAGAGGTTTTTGATTTATCCTCAAAAACAAGCAGAGAAATAATTAAAAGCAAAGCCTTGCTTCAGCTGGGAGATGTTATTGATGATTATAGATTTATTTATCTTCAAAATGATGGTGACATATCTCAAATAAAAACGTATGAGCCTTCAGGAAAGGCAAAAACTTTATCAGCTTCAAGATGGATTGAATCTTCTCCAAGAATCTTAGGCAATAGAGTATTTTTTGTCTCAAATAGGGCTGGCTCACCTCAAATTTATGAAATTCAAGACAGCATAAGCATCCGAAGAATAACATTTCAAGGAAGATACAATACAGAACCTTCAATAAGCCCTGATGGCAGTAAAATTGCCTTTTCATCGCTTGTTGGTCATTTTCAGATTAATATTTTGGATTTAATATCTAACTCCCAAACTCAAATAACAAATCAGGGGAATAACGAACACCCTTCTTTCTGCCCAGATGGTCATTTTCTTACAATTATGTCAGACAGAAGGGGCAAGAAAGAGTTGTATCTTATAAGTATTGATGGATTAGTGCAAAAACCCTTAACAATCGGATATCTTCCATATTGCACAAGATAATGGTATATTCTGGAATTGACAGATTTGAAAAGTTGCTTCCTAAAAAATTTCATGGAGCAAAAGCAGGACTCCTCATACACCCTGCTTCTGTAAATAAAAATCTCATTCATACAAAAGATATTCTTCTTCAGAGCAAAAAAATTAAAGTTAGGGCATTTTTCGGGCCCCAACATGGAATATTTGGAAATACCCAAGATAATATGATTGAATGGGAGGGATTTATAGACAAAAACACAGGGCTTCCTGTTTATAGTCTTTATGGACAAACAAGAAAGCCAACTCCTCAGATGCTTCAAGGGCTTGATGTTTTGATTATTGATTTACAGGATGTTGGAGCAAGATATTATACATTTATATGGACAATGAGTCTGTGTATGGAAGAATGCGAAAAATTAGGATTACCAATTATTGTGCTTGACAGGGTAAATCCAATTGGCGGACATATCACTGAAGGTCCAAATTTGCAGGAAGATTTCAAATCCTTTGTCGGACTTCATCCTATCTGTATAAGACATGGAATGACCATTGGAGAACTCGCATTATATTTTAGAGAGCAATTCTATCCAAAGCTTGAACTTAATGTTATACCTCTTAAAGGTTGGCATAGGAAAATTTGGTTTAATGAAACTGGGCTACATTGGGTAATGCCTTCTCCTAATATGCCAACCCTTGATACAGCAGTGGTTTATCCGGGAATGTGTTTTTTTGAAGGAACAATCTTAAGTGAAGGACGAGGCACAACAAGACCCTTTGAAATATTCGGAGCACCATTTATTGAGCCTGAAAAATTAGTTAAAAGACTTAAAGACTTTAAGCTAAAGGGCGCTGTATTCAGACCCCTTTACTTTACACCAACTTTTAATAAATTTACAGGAGAGCTTTGCGGTGGTGCACAGATACATGTTGTAGACAGGGAAAAATTTAAACCTGTTCTTACTGCGGTTGCAATACTTTTGGCAATAAAAGAGCTTTATCCAGAGGTTAATTTATGGAGAAATCCGCCATATGAGTACGAATTTGAGAAACTGCCCTTTGACATCCTTGCTGGCTCTGAAAGATTAAGAAAAGACATTGAAAATGGTACTTCTCTTAAGAATATTGAACTGTGGTGGCAGGAAGAACTGAGTAAGTTTGAACAAATAAGAAAACAATATCTGCTTTATGATTAAAGGCTTTATTCTTGCTGCAGGATTTTCAAAAAGACTTAGACCAATTACAGAGCATATTCCTAAACCTTTGCTACCAATAGTAGGTCAATCTGTTTTAGAACATGTATATGGTTTACTAAAGGATGCAGGGATTTCTAAATTAGGAATAAATCTTCACTACAAAGCAAATGAAATTGAGCAATACATAAAAGAAAAAAATCTGCCCCTTTCCATTTTCTATGAAAAAGACATTCTTGACACCGGCGGAGCATTGTATAATGCAAAAGATTTTCTTAAAGACAGTATATTTATTGTGCATAATTCGGATATATTCTGGGATGGAAACATTGATGAGGCTTTAAATTGGCATATAAAAGAAAAAAATGACATAACTCTTCTTGTCCATGATTTTTCTCCTGACAATAAACTTTTGATTGACGAAGAATTAAACTTTCTGGAAATTATAAACCAATCAACATCAAGCAAAGACAAACCAATTAAATTAGCATATACTGGAGTTTCTATCTACAATCCCCATGTTCTTGAGCTTTTACCGCGAGGACCATCTTCTCTTATACAACTTTGGATAAAATCCAAAGAGTTAGGAGCAAAAGTTAAAGTATTTTGTTCAAAATATAATTTTTGGCACGACATAGGAACACCAATTGGTTACGCTCGGGCAGTTTTTGATAAATTAAAAAGAGAATTTACATCTGTATTTGTCCATCCATCCTCTTCTGGTTGTGAGTTGATCAAGCCAAAAGGATTTGTTGCAGTAGAGAAGGATGTCAAAATTGAAAAACCTTTCAAAGCGGAGAATGTAATTATTCTTCCAAATACAACCTTTTCACCAGAAAACGAACATATTTCAGACTCCATCATTTGTCAAGACTTTATCATTAGCATATCTAAATGGCAGAGGGAAAAGGAAAGCTTAATTGGAGGAGGGTCAACAAGAAGATATTTTAGGGAGAAAAACAAAATTATATGTGTATATGAAGAAATGAACCAAGAGTTTGAGCAAACTATAAAAATAGGAAATTTTTTAAAACAGCATGACTTTCCAGTGCCTGAAATCATTGAAATAGACAAGTCTCATAAAACAATAATCTTTGAGGACCTTGGGAATTTAACGCTTTACAGCTGGCTTCAATGCAGAAGAGAGAAAAAGCAAATAACTGAAATATATAAAAAAATCATTGATAAAATTGTCCTATTGCATGGAAAAATCTCAAAACAAGCTCTTTTGATGGATTTACCAAAATTTGATTATGAATATTTCAGATGGGAAAGCGATTATTTTCTTAAAGAATGTGTAGAATCGGTATTCAAAATTAAAACAAAAGAAATTGACCAAGAACTTCATACAATTGCAGAAAAACTCTCAAAAACAGAGCAAGTGATTCTCCACAGAGATCTTCAAAGTCAAAATATAATTTTAAAGGATGGAAAAGTCTATTTTGTTGACTATCAGAG
>JBEPZQ010000123.1:0-5802 GCA_041640755.1 Thermodesulfovibrio sp.
GGAGAGGTGTTCACCATCCACGAATCACCATTCACCAGTCACCAATTAGAGACTGCTTCGCCCCAGATTGCCACGCTATCGCTCGCAACAGGGGGGCTCGCAGTGACGAGTGTCTATCGCTATTTTTGGGTTTCATCGTGAAAGGTAGCCATGCCTTCAGCTCGCGATAGACTTGTTTTCCGTCATTGAGAGGTTTCTCTCTAATTGTTATTGCGAGTGGTCGCCTTGCCTTTGGCTCGCGACAGGCTCAACACCCGAAGCAATCTATCCTTATTTTCTTCCAAAAAGGAGAACACTCTCCATAGCTTGAGAAAAGAGATTGCTTCACTTCGCTCGCAATGGCGAAAAAATGAAGGAATGCTCGGAATAGCAAAAAAAACACTTAATTTTCAAATAAATATTAATTATTGGATTTCTATCGCTATCTTTGGGTTATAATTTTATAACAAAGCATGAGAGAATTTTTAAAAAATTTGCTTATCTGTCCAATCTGCCTGCCAGATGAAATTCCTCTAAATCTTCAAATCTTTGAATCAGAAAAGGATGATATCCGAGAAGGAGTTCTCAAATGTACCCACTGTGGCGCAGAATATAAAATCAAAGATGGTATTGCAATATTGCCTCCTGATCCAAACTGGATACCCTCACTTTCAAACAAATACGAAAACATTAAAGTTGTCTCTTCATATCTTTGGAGTCATTTTGGAGACTGGCTTGGAGACAGTGAGTGGATAGATGCTTATAAAAAATGGACAGAACTCATAAATCCTGATAAAGGTCTAAGCCTTGATATTGGCTGTGCAGTTGGCAGATTTACGATAGAAATAGCTCAAAAGTCAGAATTTTCAGTGGGAATTGATTTGTCAATGTCTTTTATAAAGACTGCGAGAGAATTAATTAATAATAGAATGCTTACTTTCCCTCTCTTTGAAGAAGGCAATCTTGCAAAACAGGTTGAGGTAAAAATTCCAGAGACCATCAAAACAGAAAATGTTGATTTTATTGTTGCAGATGCCCTTAATTTGCCCTTTAGAAAAGATTACTTTAGCATAGTGTCATCCTTAAATATTCTGGATAAAGTTCCTAAACCAATGAAGCATCTTTTGGAGATGAACAGAGTTGCTAAAAAAAGAGATGCACAGATGCTTATTTCTGATCCCTATTCATGGTCTGAGGATGTGGCAAAAATTGATGATTGGCTTGGAGGAAAAGAAGAAGGTGAGTTTCAGGGATTCGGAATTGAAAATGTTTTAAAAATACTTGAAGGATACAAAAATTTGCTAAATCCCACTTGGAAAATTATTACTACAGGTTCAGTTTATTGGAAAATAAGAAATCATCGCAATCACTCTGAACTCATAACAAGCCTTTTTGTAAAGGCTGTAAGATAGGAGATATAAAGATGAAAAAAATTACTGTGTGCAGACTTTGTTCAGCTTGCTGTCCAGTTGAAGTTGAAATTTCAGACGGAAAGCTTCTATCTGCAAAAAGAATAACACCATTTGAAAAAGTTATTCCATGCCCAAAACTTTCAAATACAAGCAAAATAGTTTACTCAAAAGATAGAGTTCTTAAGCCTCTTTTACGAAAAAATCTTAATGATGATTTTAAAGAGTCCTATTGGCAGGAGGCTTTAGATTTTATTGCCGAAAAAATTGAAAAAATAAAAGAAAAATACTCTTCCGAAAGCATTGCCTTGTATCGTGGAATGGCTGCGGATTGGGGAACACCATGGGATTATGCAGTAAGGTTGCTCAGCGCTATAGGCTCTCCAAATGCAATAGGAAACGGCTCTGTATGCTTTGTTGCAAGGAATATGGCTCATACATATACATATGGAGCTATTACTATTCCGCAGGTGAAGGATTCAAAATGCATAATTGTATGGGGGAAAAATGACAGAAATACACTGCCGACAATAGCAGAGGCTATAATTTATGCAAAAGAAAAAGGTGCTTTCCTGATTGTAATAGACCCAACCAAAACATACTTTGCTGAAATGGCTGATTTATGGATACAGATAAAACCCGGGCATGATGGATTACTTGCTTTGGGAATAATCAAAGAAATAATAGAAAATAAGCTTTATGATAAAGAATTTGTTGAAAAACACTGTATTGGATTTGAAGCACTTGAAAAAACAGTTAAATCCTTAAACACCTCTGAAATTACTGAAAAAACAGGAATTACAGAGGACAAGATTAAAAAATTAGCACGTATATATGCTACAACAAAACCAGCCTGCATTATTGATGGAAATGGCTTAGATATGCATATAAATGTTTTCCAAACCACAAGGGCAATTGCTATTCTAAGGGCATTGACAGGAAATCTTGACATTCAAGGCGGAGACTTTATTCCTCAGCCAATACCACTGAGAAACATTCAATTAAAAGAAAAAGTCTCTCATGTCCCTTCGGTCATGAAGGACTATCCACTTTTTGAAAGATTTCATCCAACATGGGGACTTCACGGGCAGTCTTGTCTAATTGATGCAATACTTTATGAAAAACCCTATCCTGTGCGTGTTCTCTTTGTTCAATCTGGAAATCCTGCTGTAACAATGATGGGCTCCCAAAGGGTAAGAGAAGCTCTAAAGAAGCTTGATTGTCTTGTGATGATTGATATGTTTAAAAACAAAACCAGCGAATTCGCCCATCTAATACTTCCTGCTGCAAGCTGTTTTGAAAAAACTCAAATAAACAGGGCATACGTAAGAAATTGCTTTATCATGCTTCAGCAAAAGGTAATTGAACCTCTTGGAGAAAGCAAAGGTGATATTGATATTCTCATTGAAATTGGAAAAGCTTTAGGTTTGAAAGAATATTTTCCCTGGAACTCTTCTGAAGAGGCTTTAAACTATCAGTTAGAGCCAACAGGAATTACAATAGATGAGCTTAAAAATAATCCAAATGGAATCTGGTATGAAAAGCCAAGATTTAAAAAATACGAAACCGAAGGGTTTAACACTCCTTCAAAAAAGGTTGAAATGTACTCAGAAAGGCTTGCAAAAGCTAATATAGAACCAATTCCATTTATGAAAGAATTCCCTAAGAAATTATTAAGCTTTGAAGAGCAAAGAGAAAATTATCCTTTTATAGGAATAAGTGGAAAAAGGGTAAACTGCTATACCCATACCCAATTCAGGCATGTTGAGGAACTCCGTAAAATTGAAAAAGAGCCTTATGTTGACATACATCTCTCTGATGCAGAGCTTTTAAACATAAAAAATGAAGACTTTGTCAGAATTTCTACTCCAAATGGATATGTAGAAATGAAGGCAAGAATTTCAGATGCTGTTTCAAAAGGAGTTATAAGAATCGCTTGGGGCTGGGGAGAAATCAGTGATAAGTGGAATCTTAACTCTTTAACTGATGACTTTGACAGAGACCCAGTTACATCAACTCCTTCAGGTAGAACATTTTACTGCAGGATAGAGAAAATTTAGTCTATTTTCCTCTTAATGGAATTCTTATTACAAATGTGCTTCCTCTGCCAACCTCGCTTTCAACAGAGATGAATCCCTTATAATACTGCACAATTGTTAAAGCTACTGTAAGTCCAAGGCCTGGACCATATATTTTTGAAGTAAAAAATGGATCAAATATTCTCTTTAAAATCTCCTTTGGAATGCCCTTGCCTGTGTCCGAAATTTTTATTTCCACATCATTTCCGATACTCTGAAGAGAAATCTTTAATATTCGTTTTTCAGACCTTTCCATTGCATCAATTGCATTTTTTATGATATTTCTAAGTACTATTTTTAGATGCTCTTTGTCTATGTAAAGAGTTGGTGTCTCATTAAATTCTGTCTCTACCTCTATTGCCTTCTCCTCAATTTCTTTTTCAAATTCTTCTAATACCTCCTCTATAGCATCTTTTGGATTGACATTCTCAAGAAATCCAATCGCAATCATCTTTAGATTGACTATTTCTCTCAAAAGTTTTTCAAGTCTTTCAGATTCCTGCAAAATTGTCATAAGATAGGGTTTATTTGGGTCACCCGGTGGTAGGCTCTCATATACTTTTTTCGCGAATCCTGCAATACTTACAATTGGATTTCTTATTTCATGGGAAAGACTGTCTATTAGTTTTCTTACTGATTCTGTTTTTTCTTCTTCAATAACTCTTTCAGCAGTCTCCTTTCTTGTAATAAGTGAACGAACTCTTGCAGAAAGTTCTCTGTAATCAAAGGGCTTAGGTACATAGTCATCAGCTCCAATGTCAAGACCCTTTACCCTGCTTTCCACATCTGATTTTGCTGTAAGCATTATTATTGGAATAAACTTTGTTTTTTCATCTGTTTTAAGGCGTCTGCAAACTTCATAACCATCCATCTTTGGCATCATAACATCAAGAATGATTATATCTGGCATGATTTCATAAACTTTTTTCAATGCTTCCTCTCCATCATAAGCTTCCTCTGTGTTGTAACCTTCTGCTCGAAGTCTTTTTCTTAAAAGCTCTACGGTATCAATATTGTCATCTACGATTAAAACAGTCTGTTTGTTTTCTGTCATTTTTCCTTCAGATACATTTTTATTTGTTCAGGAAACTCTCTTACATTTATAGGCTTTGATATATAACCATCACAACCAGCCTCAAGTGCTTTCTCTTGATCTCCCCTCATTGCATGGGCAGTAAAAGCTATTATAGGAGTATCCTTAAAATCAATTCTTTGTTTTAATCTTCTCGTAGCCTCATAACCATCAATTTTTGGAATTGAGATATCCATAAGAATAAGGTCAGGTCTGTAAGCAACTGCCTTTGAAATGGCATCCTCTCCATCAACAGCCTCTATTATTTCATAGCCTTGTTTTTTTAGGATTTTCTTAACGAGCTCCCTTGAGTCCTCATTATCATCAACCACAAGAATCTTTGGCATCTCAGCCCTCCAATTTCTTTAGGCTATTTTTTAATTCCTGAATAAGTTCTTCCTCTGAAACGAGAGCTTTATTTATTATATCCTTTATTCTACCATTTAATGCTTCCTTTTCTTTTTCGCTTAATTCCTTATTCGTAATAGCAATTATCGGGATATCCCTTAAATGTTCAGATGTTTTGATAAAATCAATAAAATCAAAGGCACTACTTTGAGGGTCTGTTATATTAACAATGAGAAGGTCAGGCTTTTCAGTTTTTACCCTTTCAATTGCCTCCTTGCTGTTTAATGCCGGTAAGACTTCGTAACCACTTTCTTTAAGTATTTTAGTTAATTCTTCATTTGTCCTCTGGTCTCTTTCAAGAAGAAAAACTTTTTTTATAGGTCTTTTTGTTTCTATAGTTTGTATTTTTTTCAAAAGTAAATTGCCATCAAGGGGTTTTACAAAATAATCTGTTGCGCCAAGACTAAAGGCAAGTGTTTTATTGTCAACTATAGAAACGATGATTACAGGAATATCCTTTGTTTCTTGATCTTCCTTAAGCTCTTTCAAAACCTGCCAACCATCTTTTCTTGGCATCATTATATCAAGAGTTATTGCAACAGGCTTTATTTCCTTTGCTTTTTTCACCGCCTCTTCACTGTTAAGAATTCCTATAACTTTGTATTCCTTCTCCAGATATTTTCTAATTAAATCAACTGCATCAGGATTATCATCAATTGCCAATACAACTTTCTCTTGCTTAGAGGGTTTAACTATTTCAGATACTAAAGGCTCTCTATGAAGTACAAGGTCTCTTACTACTTCGCATATCTTACATGTATCAACTTTTTCAGGATAGGATGCTATTTTCCTTCCCTTACAATGCGTGCCTAAAACAAGCCAGCATCTTTTCTCTCCTGAACCATATTCAGGACAG
>JBEPZQ010000124.1:0-5732 GCA_041640755.1 Thermodesulfovibrio sp.
CGATCTTGATTCTCATGGTTTCAGGAACAAACATTGGTGGTTTAAGAAGTTTTTTGACTTCCTCAATTCTGGGTTCAGGATTGTGAAAAAGAAGATTGTAAAAATCCTTTGCTACCAGTATCCCTCTTACATCATTTAAATCTCTTCCGATTACAGGATAACGGGAAAATTGTTCTTCCATAATTATTTCTTTTATCTCTTGTATACTCATATAGACACTAATTGTAACCATTTCAGGAGCTGGAACCATCACTTCTTTAACCATGATATCAGAGAAACTAAAGGCACTATGTATTAATTGACGTTCTTGAGGCTCAAATATTCCCTTTTCCTCTCCCTCTTCAATTAAAAGCTTTAACTCTTCCTGAGAAATAAAGCCTCTTTCTGAAAAAGCTTTCAATCCAAAAGGTCTTAATAGCAAGTTAGTTGTTGTTGTGAGAATTTTTACCAATACAGAAGTTATTTTTGAAAAACTGTCTATAAATCTCGCTGTTCTAAGACTTATCCATTCAGGATTTGAAAGGGCGATTGATTTGGGAACAAGTTCTCCCATCACTACAGAAATATAGGTAACTATTATTACTATGAAGGTCACTGCTAATGCCTCTGCGGAGGCTGATATGAATTTGACAGGGATAGACTCTATCAAAGGCTTGATATTTTTTATAGCAAACGCACCTGCCACAGCAGAGGCAAGACTTCCAATAAATGTAATCCCAACTTGAATTGTTGCAAGAAACCTGTCAGGATTTTCTTTAAACTTCTCTATAATCTCAGCTCCCGGCTTCTTCTCTTCAATTAGTTGGCGAAGCCTTGACCTTCTAAGTGTAACAACTCCTATTTCAGCAGCAGAAAAAATACCATTTAGAAGAATCAGAAAAAGTATAAGAAAAATTTCATTCATAATAAAATTCTATTAAAATCAAACCCGCTAATAGCTTTTTATTTTTCTTACCAAAGCCTCCGCAACCTCCTGAGTTCCAACAGGTGGATTCGGATCATTAGGATTTTTCATGTCGTATGTTACATATTTACCTTCTTCAATTATTTCCGCAACTGCTTTTTCTATCTTATTAGCTGCATCCGTCTCTCCAATATATCTTAGCATCATCACAGCGCTTAAAATAATTGCGAAGGGATTTACCTTATTAAGACCTTTGTATTTAGGAGCACTTCCATGTGTTGGTTCAAATACTGCGTATTCATCTCCAATATTGGCACCCGGTGCTAAACCAAGTCCACCAATTAATCCAGCTGCAAGGTCACTTATTATATCACCATAAAGATTTGGAAGAACGAGAACATCATAAAGCTCTGGTTTTTGAACAAGTTGCATACACATGTTATCAACTATTTTATCTTCAAATTCAATCTCAGGATAACGAGATGCAACTTCCCTTGCCACTTCAAGGAACAAACCGTCGCTAAATTTCATAATATTTGCTTTGTGAACAACAGTAACCTTTTTCCTGCCATGTTTTTTGGCATATTCAAATGCGAATCTGACGATTCTCTCTGTTCCAAAAACAGAAATTGGTTTTATGCTAATTCCAGAGTCTTGTCTAATCTTTTTCCCAGATTTTTTTTCAATGAAATCTATTAGCTCTATTGTGTCGGCTTCACCCTTTTTAAATTCAATTCCAGCATAAAGGTCCTCAGTATTTTCTCTTACTATCACAAGGTCAACATTATCATATCTTGTTCTTGCACCCTTAAAACTTTTACAAGGTCTTACGCAGGCATAAAGGTCAAGCTCCTGTCTAAGTGCTACATTTACACTTCTAAAGCCAGTTCCTACTGGAGTTGTTATAGGTCCCTTGATGGCGATTTTATTCTTTTTTATTGATTCTATTACCCTGTCTGGAAGAGGAGTTCCTTCTTTTAAATATACTTCCTCGCCAGCATTTTGAATCTCCCAATTAATTTTTACTCCTGTAGCCTCTACTACCTTAGTCATAGCCTCAGAAATTTCAGGACCTATTCCGTCTCCGGGTATCAGTGTAATCGTATACATTTCTCCTCCTTAATCTATTGTTAGTTTCATTTTATCAACTAAATTATGGTACAACAGTAAGAATCTGCCTGACAATGTCAGGATAATTTGCTATGAATTTCAACTCATCATCAGTAAGAGGTTTTTGTGTATGTAAATTTGCATATTGTACAAGTTCAAGGATTTTTCTTGCTTCTTCGTCATTGGGGAATTCAATGCCAAGTTTGCTGTAAACATATCTGAAGCCCTTAATTCCTCCGTATTCACCAGTTGTTATAATTCTTCCTGTTTCAAGTAGTTCAGGCTCGCCTCTTCCTACATCCTCAGGAGAATAAAGCTCATAATTTGAGCGATCCTTTAGAACTCCATCTGCATGAATTCCTGATTCATGGGCAAAGGCATTAGCACCAACACCGGGCTGATTTATTGGGATAGGGATGTTAAAGGCATAAGAAGCATATTTTGCAATTTTCCAAGCCATATGAAGATTTATATGTTCATCTAATGGACATTTCTCCCTTAAGCCATGTGAAAATTTCAGTGCCAATATTGTTGATACAAGATCAGCATTTCCTGCCCTCTCTCCATATCCATTAACTGTTGTATTTATATAACTTTCAACGCCTGCCTCAATCGTGCCTTGAGCTCCTGCAACTGAAACTGCTTCTGCCATTCCGAGGTCATTATGGCAGTGCATTTCAATAGGAAATTTTGTTGCAAGGGCAAGAGTGTGTATTCTTTCATATATTGTTATTGGGTCTTCACATCCAAGAGTATCGCAATATCTAAATCTATCTCCGCCCGCTTCTTTTCCAGCCAAAATAAATTCAATAAGCCTGCTTAACTCTGTACGGGAGGCATCCTCTGCATTAAAGCCTACTGTTTCTGCTCCCAGTTCTTTTGCAAGTTTAACAGCATTGTACATTCCCTTTACTATATCATCCCATGTTTTTCTGCCTTGAAATTTTCCCTGAATCATAATATCAGAGGTAGAGACTGATAAATTTAAATGTTTTATTTTGGGACAATTTTTAAATGCCAATTCTACATCCTCAGGAATAGCCCTTGCCCATCCTTCAAGATGAAGTCTCTTGATTACTCCCATTTCAGCAAGTTCAAGATTAGCGTTAATATAGTTTACCTCATGTTTTAAAGTTGGAAATCCGATTTCACTCTGATAAACCCCCATCTCATCAAGATAAAGATTTAACATAGTTTTTGAAAGCTTAGGCAACAAGATTCTTGATGTCTGAACTCCGTCTCTATTTGTTACGTCAATAATATACACCTTTTTTCTTTCTGTCATTTATCCCTCCTGTTTTTTTATTTTTTTTATTTTTTCAGTGAAATTTCTCGTTGAATGGCTACTTTACCTGTTCTGACAAAATCTTTGATACCCATTGGCTTCATTAATTCAAGAAATGCCTGTATTTTCTTTTCATCCCCTGTTATTTCAATAGTATAAGTTGTTGGTCCGGAGTCAACAACTCTTCCTCTGAATATTTCAACAGTTTTTAATACTTCAAGTCTGTTTTCTTTTTTTGGAGCAACTTTTACTAAAATCATCTCCCTTTCAACATGCTCAAGCTCTGTTAAATCTATAACTTTTATAACATCAACAAGTCTATTCAGCTGTTTTGTGATCTGTTCAATAACTCTATCATCTCCTGTTGTTACAATTGTCATTATAGCCATCTGTGGGTCAAGAGTTGGACCTACTGAGAGACTTTCAATATTGTAACCGCGTCCACTAAATAATCCTGCAATTCTTGCTAAAACTCCAAATTTATTTTCAACCAGCACAGATATTGTGTGCCTCATTTTTTCCTCCTATTTAACTGCTTTAAGTTTTCTTTCTTTTTTCTTTTCTTCAAAAATCATCTGGTCAATTGCAGCTCCGGGAGGCACCATCGGATAAACTTTTTCTTTCCAGTCAACAACAAAGTCCATAAATACAGGTTTTCTAATAGAAAGAGCCTCTTTGATAACTGGTTCAACTTCACTTGGTTTTATTGCTCTAAGTCCAACTGCACCATATGCTTCAGCTACCTTAACAAAATCTGGTGCACTGCTTAGATAAGTATGTGAATATCTTTCGTTGTAAAATACCTCCTGCCACTGTCTTACCATGCCAAGATAGCTATTATTGATAATAGCTACCTTTACGGGTAAATCGTATATTACAGCAGTTGCAAGTTCCTGTATATTCATTTGTATGCTACCATCTCCAGCAATGTCAATTACTGTCATATCAGGAAAGGCAAGCTGTGCTCCTAATGCAGCAGGAAAACCATATCCCATTGTTCCAAGACCACCAGATGTAACCCATCTTCTTGGCTTGTCAAATTTATAAAACTGAGCTGCCCACATCTGATTTTGTCCGACTTCTGTTGTAATAATAGCATCACCATGGGTTATTTCATATATCTTCTCAATAACATATTGAGGCTTAATAACTTCTGGATCAAACTCATAAGTCAGAGGTCTTTCCTTTTTCCATTGAGCTATTTGTTTTAACCAAGCTTTTCTGACCTCTTCCCACTGAGGTTTTATCTCTTCCTTAAGAATTTTGTTTAGCACTTTTAGAACTCTACTTACATCTCCAACTATTGGAATATCTACTCTTACATTTTTACGAATAGAGGTTGGATCAATATCTATGTGAATAATCTTTGCATTAGGTGCAAAGGCATCTGTTTTTCCTGTAACTCTATCATCAAATCTCATGCCAATTCCAATGATTAAATCAGCATTCTGAACAGCCATATTTGCATAGTAAGTTCCGTGCATTCCAAGCATTCCAAGAAAAAGTTCATGAGTTCCGGGGAAACTTCCAAGTCCCATCAATGTGTTTGTTACAGGAATCTGGGTAATTTCTGCAAGCTCTCTTAAATGCTCATGGGCACCAGAAATTACGCAACCTCCACCAGCAATGATTACTGGTTTTTTTGCCTTTGAAATTTCCTGTGCAGCCTTCTTGATCATGTAATAATTACCTTCGTATGTTGGGTTATAGCTTCTTATTTGAATTCTCTCTGGCCATGAAAATTCAGTCTTGCCCTGCGTAACATCTTTCGGAAGGTCTACAAGAACAGGACCTGGTCTGCCTGTTGTGGCTATGTAAAAAGCTTCTCTTATCTGCCAAGCAAGGTCCTTAACATCCTTGACAAGAATATTATATTTCGTACAGGGTCTTGTTATACCGACTATATCAGCTTCCTGAAAAGCATCATTTCCGATAAGAAATGTTGGAACCTGTCCGGTGAAAATAACAAGAGGTACAGAGTCCATGTATGCGGTGGCAATTCCTGTAACAGTATTAGTGGCACCAGGACCGCTTGTGACAAGCACAACTCCTGGTTTGCCTGTTACCCTTGCATATCCATCTGCAGCATGGGTTGCTCCCTGCTCATGTCTTGTTAGAATCAGTTTTATATCAGGGTCATCGTATAGAAGGTCAAATATATCAAGTATAACTCCACCGGGATAACCAAAAATGTGTTTAACTCCCTCCCTTTTCAAACATTCAATTAAAATTTCTGCCCCTTTCATCTTTCCCATAGGTTTACTCCTAATCTTTTGGTACTTAAATGATAACTTAACATAATTGTCATTTCTTTATCAAATTGTTTTGTTCAACCCTAAAATAGACATCTGTCAATGCTATTCCTAATTTGATAGCGTTATCGTGGCAATGCCCCTACACCGTCACTAAGAGCCTACCTATTGCGAGCGGAAG
>JBEPZQ010000125.1:0-5698 GCA_041640755.1 Thermodesulfovibrio sp.
CATAAGAGAATCTAATTCAAAATTTTATAATAATAGCCGTCAAAGCCAGTTAATTAACAACATTGAAAAATTTTTTTCTGAACCCGGTGATCTTGGATTATCAAATCTTTTCGCCGGCTTCTTCAATAGCTTTGATGAATTAGCATCTGCTCCGAATTCAATTCCACTTAGAATGAATGTGATAAATGCTGCCAGCAATCTTGCCGCAAAGGTTAATACCATAAATCAATCTTTTGGCAGACTGAAACAAGATATAAAAGATGAATTTCAGAATCAGGTGCAGGCGATAAACACTTTGCTCAAACAAATTCATCAGATAAATAAAGAACAATTCAGCAATAGTTATAAAGGAATCGCAGTAAATGACTTACTTGATAAAAGGGATGATTTAATTCAGCAATTAAGTCAGATTGTAAATATTACTGTAACATTTGATAAAAATAATAATGCTAATATTTCAATCGGTGGTGCATTGGCAGTTGATGGATTACACGCTGCAGAGTTTGAAGCTTTTGAATCGGATGGAAATTTATCTCTTAAACTTAAGAACAACACTATACCGATTATATTAAACGGAGGTCAGCTTAAAGCTTTATCGGAAGTTTATTCGGACAGGATTCCCTCATATCAGAAAAAACTTGATCAGATAATTACTGCATTTGTTGATGCGGTTAATCAGACTCACAGTCAGGGTTATTCTATTACCAATCCGCCTCAGACTAATATTAACTTTTTTGAGAATTATGAAAACGGAAAATTAAGTATCAATCAAAGTATTCTGAATAATCCGGAGATGATTTCAGTATCTTCGGATGGCAGTAATGGAAATGGAGATATAGCCTTACAGATTGCCGGACTTCGTGATGCGCAGCTACTAAATGGCTTAACAATCAATGATTCTTATTCATCACTAATCAATTTAATCGGCAATGATGCGCTTCTGCAATCTAATTACTCACAGGCAAATTATATGGTATTATCACAGTTGGAAGATCAGCGTCAATCTTTATCCGGTGTTTCGATTGATGAAGAAATGACTAATGTTCTGAAGTTTCAAAGATCTTATGAAGCATCTGCAAAACTGATTACAGTAGCTGATGAAATGATAAAAACAATTCTGGAGATGGTCTGATGAGAATTACAGAAACAATGATGTCGAATTATTATATCGGAAGTATAAATCAGCTTAAGGATAAAATCGCATTATTGCAGCGGCAGATTTCATCCGGAGTAAGAATTGAAAAACCATCCGATTCTCCTTCGGGTGCTGTTCGTGTTATCCGGAATAACGATCAGCTTAGTCAGATTAATACTTATCTCAAAAATATTCAGACTGGACTATCCTTCCTGGACCAAACTACTTTTGCACTTCAATCAATCCAGGATGAAATGGTTAATGTAGTCGGTAAACTTGAAGAACTGATTAATCCTGTTAATCAGCAGAATATGAGTTTATATGCTGATATGATTGAAAATTCCCTTAAGCTTATGGTCGATGTGGCAAATTCCAAAGCTGATGGAAAATTTATTTTTGGTGGAACTGATCAGACAGGAAAACCTTTTGTTTATTCATCTGACGGACAAACTATTGAACAGAATACATCAATCAGAGGTTTTAATAAGATTAGAATCAGTCAGTCTATTGAACAGAGAATAAACATCACTGGTCTGGAATTGTTTGGAACAATTATTTCAGCTCAAGGTAGTTTAGATAAAAACTCTGCTATTGGAAATGTGGTAAATCAAACACAAACAATTTATGATAATCTCGGAAATGAATACACGCTTCAGTTAAATCTTCAGAAGACAAATAGCAGCCAGTATGATTTAACTTACACCATTATTGATTCTTCGAGTAATACAATTTATTCAACACCTTCAGCAATTCAATTAGTTTTTAATTCAACTACAGGTGCTCTCGAATCTATTGATGGCAATCAGCCTTCTGTTTTGAATGTGAATCTTCCCGCAAACAGGATAAATTTCAATTTAGATTTTAGTTTGCTTAAAGAAACCGATTCTGATTCACTTACACTTTCTCCGAATCAAAATTTGGATATATTCAATCAACTTAAAATTATTATTGACAATTTAAGAAATGGTATTGCACCAACAGATGAGCAGAGAGCTGCAGTAAATGCATTTAATTCTAGAGTGATAAGTAAGCTATCTGAAATCGGTAATATTATAAATCAGTTTAGCTCAATTGAAAGTATGCTTACTCAGCAAAACCTTGATTTAACAGAAAACAATGCACAAGTCAACGGAGTAGATGTTGCAAAAGCAATAATTGAATTACAGAGCCACGATTATCTTTTACAGCTATCTCAAAAACTTGCAGCAACAATACTTCCTAAATCGCTTCTGGATTATCTATGATTAAAAAGTTTGGTACAATTAACGGATTAATCTTAGGAATTATTTCTGTCTTTGGGGCTTTTATTTGGGAAGGCGGCGCAGTTAATGCTCTGTTTCTTCTTCCGCCAATGCTTATTGTTTTTGGTGGAACTTTTGCTGCAGTAATTATTGGTTTCGGATATGAAAACTTTAAAAACATTTTTAAGCTTATTAAAATTGCTTACTTCCCCCCAAATTATAATCCGCATCCAATCATAAATACATTTGTTCAGCTTGCCTTTAAGGCAAGAAAAGAAGGATTACTTTCAATTGAAAGAGATATTGAAAAAATTGATTTCTACTTTTGTAAAAAATTATTAAGAAATGCAATTGACGGAACTGATCCCGAAACTCTCCAGGATTTAGCAGAACTTGAAATGAAAACAATTCAGGAAAGACATTACTCGAACATATTTATCTTCACAAAGATGGGCGGCTATGCTCCGACGATGGGAATACTTGGCACTGTGATGGGTTTAATAATGGCTCTGTCGCATGCTGGTGCAGACCCCACAACACTGATAAAAAGTATTGCTACTGCATTTATTGCGACTCTCTGGGGTGTTTTTACAGCAAATTTAATTTGGTTACCAATAGCAGATAAATTAAAAAAATGTCACTTGGACGAAAAACAGATGATGCAACTCTCATTGCAGGGAGTTCTGGCTTTACAAAGCGGAGAAATTCCGGTATTAGTGAAATCCAGACTTCTAAGTATGCTTCCGCAAAGAGAGCAAGAGCAACTTCACAGATAGATGAGTATGAAGAATCGCCTTTTCACGAGTCTTCGGAAAAGGACAGATACTTAATTACTTATGCTGATCTGATTACATTGCTTTTAGGGCTTTTTATTTTGCTCTACACTGCATCCAATCTTGATATTCAGAAATATGAAAAAATGCTGAATGCTTTTGGTAATGTTTTTGGAACAGAAATACCTAAAATTAAAATTGATGCGATTCCAGAAAAAATTATTACAACTCCTTTGGATAAACTTAAAAATGATATCACACAGCTCATTGCAGAAAACGATTATTCGAAGTCAATCAGAATGGAAGAGAATGAGAGAGGAATCACAATTCATATTCTTGAAGATATTGTCTTTCCGTCTGGCTCAGCTGAATTAAAAAGTACTTCTAAACTGGTATTAAAAAGAGTTGCTGATATCATAAAAAAATTGCCAAATGATATAAGAGTTGAAGGACATACTGATAATGTTCCGATAAATTCAGCGGCTTTTCCATCAAACTGGCATTTATCAGTCGCCAGAGCTTTGAATACAGCATACTACCTTATTAAAGAAGAAGGTGTTAATCCTGACAAGGTTTCAATTGTTGGTTATGCTGAATATAAACCCATAGATTCCAACGAAACACCTTACGGCAGAGCTTCAAACAGAAGAGTTGATATAGTAATAATTAAATAAGAAGGATTATGAAACTTAACACAGACCAATTTGGTGAAATTGAATTTGCTGAAGACCTTATTCTGACATTTAAAGATGGTCTTTACGGATTTGAACAACTAAAAAAATATCTTCTCATCAAAACTGATGATGAGTTATTTTACTGGTTAACTTCAGTTGAAAGACCGGAAATCTGTTTTCCATTAGTTGGAGCCAGAATCATTGATGAGGATTTTCCTGAAGAAGAAAGCTGCGAAGCTTTTGCAATAGTAACATTAAATAAAGATCCTCTGAAAATAACAGCAAATCTCAAAGCGCCGGTTTATATCAATCAGGATAAGAAAACTGGTTTTCAAAAGATAATAGATACAGATAAATACCCAATCAATTATAAACTGTTTGTAGAGAGCTAAGCTATGCTGATATTAACAAGAAAATTGAATGAGGAAATAACCATAGATGGAGAAATTACTGTAAAAATTATTTCAATTTCCGATAATCAGGTGAAGCTGGGAATTGAAGCACCGAAAGATGTTCAGATTGTGAGGAAAGAAGTTCTTGACCGTGTTAAGGAAAGCACTAAAGATGCACTGAATAAAATCAAAGAGAATCCATCTGAAATAAAAGGATTGAAAATCAAAAAAATCAAAAATGAATAGTAAATCAATAAATATTCTGATTGTTGATGATTCTGATTTAACCAGGAGCTCACTGACAAAACTCTTTTCCGATTATGATTGTAATATAATTACAAGCATTGACGGACTTGATGGCATTCAGAAATCATTGACTACAAAACCGGATATTATTTTACTTGATATACTAATGCCTAACCTTGACGGAATTAAAATGCTTCAGGTAATTAAGATCATTGATGAATTAAAGAAAATTCCGGTTATTGTTATAAGCGGTAATAGTAACAAAACTAATGTTTTCGCTTCAATTGAAGCAGGAGCTGATAAAGTAATCACCAAGCCAATTGATGAACAGACTTTGATCAACACGATTGAGGAGCTGACAAAAAGAAAACTGAGACATAGATCTCTGAATACATCTGTGACTAGCGACAGTACTATTGATGAACTGAAAAAAATTTATATCAAAGCTTTTCCTCAAAAGGAAATTCAAATCAATAAAGCAATAGCCGAAAGAGATAAATATGCGGTCGGAAATATTTTTCACGAACTTAAAGGAGTATCAGCGTCTATGGGTTTTCCTGAGGTAACAGAGATAAGCAAAATGATTGAACTGGCATTGAATTCGGAAAAGATTGACTGGAATTACATAAAACATCAGACTGATGAAATTATCTCGTTAATTGAAAGAAGAACTTTTTCATTAGGGAGAGAGTAATTTATGTTTGTAATTATTGGTATAGTTGTAGTGATTGGTGCTGTGCTGGGTGGATTTACAATGGCGCACGGAAACATAGCCTTACTTATTCAGCCAGCAGAATTTGTAACTATTATCGGAGCTGCACTTGGCAGTCTTCTGATTGCTTCACCATTAGGTGTAATTAAAAAAATATTTGGTTCAATCCCTCATCTTATTAAGGGTGTAAACTATACTAAGCAGGACTATCTTGAATTGTTAAAATCATTTAACGATTTGTTTCTGCTTGCACAACGAGATGGATTACTGGCTATAGAAAAACATGTTGAAAGTCCAAAGGACAGTGAAATACTATCTCTGAGTAAAACTTTCATTAACAATCATCACGCTTCAACATTCTTTTCAGACACAATGAAAGTTATGCTTTCCGGCGGCATTCCACCGCACGAACTTGAAGCATTGATTGACGCTGAGCTTGAAACCTTTGAAATGGAATCTAAACCTGTAGTAAATGCTATTTCAAAAGTAGGTGATTCATTCCCCGGGCTTGGAATAGTTGCAGCT
>JBEPZQ010000126.1:0-5684 GCA_041640755.1 Thermodesulfovibrio sp.
CCTATTTACATATAGGAATTTATGGGAATGGATAAATAAACCGACAGAGACACCGCAAATTGAGCCTCAAATAGAACAGTTAAAATTTAGACTTGTTTAATTGGACAGCAAATAAAAAGAAAGGGGGGTAACCTGATTTTGAAAAAGCAAATTTTCTTGTCCAAAAGTCTTATTTTATGCGGATGTTTTTTATGAGTTTAGATTATTTTGGACAGCAATGAGCGCAATTAAGATTAAAATTTTATCAGCTATGTGCATTATAATAAAATGATGAGCATTATTGAACCAGAAATTTTTAACAATCTGAATCTCAAAGCTTTTTTCACAAAAAAGAGTTTCAATATTAAATCTATCTCTCCCCTTTACCTTCCAACTCAAAAACACACTGACAATATCTGGGTTTTAAAAAATAGAGAGGAAGAAACTATTGTGGCTGACGCTTTAATCACAAACCTGAGAAATATTTTCATAGGAGTGAAAGTTGCAGATTGTTTACCTGTGCTTTTGTATGACCCAGTTAATCAAGTCATTGGTGCAGTTCATGCAGGCTGGCGAGGTACAGCGAAGGGAATTCTCAAAAAAACTATATTTGTTATGGAAAAAGCAATGGGATGTGATATTGAAAATATCTTAATTGCTCTTGGTCCTTGTATTAAAGGTTGCTGTTATGAAGTAGGAGAAGAAGTTTTGGAGGCTGTTTATAAGGAAACGTCATCAGAAGATTTTATTCTCCGAAGGAATGGCAAATATCACATTGATATATCTAAAGCAAACATTATCCAAGCTTTATCAGCTGGAATTAGATATGAAAATATATGGGCATCTGATGATTGCACATATTGCAAATCTGATGAATATGCCTCATACAGATTTCATGGCAAAAAAGCTGGCAGGCAATATGGTTTAATAGGAATGTTATAATAAAAAAACGGGGTGTAGCGCAGCTTGGTAGCGCGCACGGTTCGGGACCGTGGTGTCGGAGGTTCAAATCCTCTCACCCCGATAAAAATAAAAAGGAGAAGGACAAATGCTATTTAATGCCTATTATTTCTGGTTTGGATTTTACTTTAACTAATCTGCCTCTGGCAGGTTAGTCTGTTTAAAAAATAAATTAAGGCAGACAAGCCAGGGGCAGATAAGTCCCCGGTTTGTCTGCCTTTTTTATTTATATCTAAGCTGAGCGTTTTTATAAACCTTTTTAGTACGTAATTGCGAGCTTCACCAAAATTGAGGCGTGGTTATCTCGGAGATTGCTTCGCTTCGCTCGCAATGACATGTAAGAGGCGAACAATTTAGTTCATAAAACACATATAGGAGGTTTAAAAATGGTAATTGTAATGAAGCCAGACGCAACAGAACAACAGCTGAAGGAGGTTTTATCTAAGATTGAGGAGTTAGGTTACAAACCTCATGTAATCTATGGTGCTACAAGAAATGTTATTGGTGCGGTTGGCGATGAAAGAGGAAAGTTTGTTCTTCAAAGCCTTGAAATTCTCGACGGAGTAGAAGCAGTTATCCCAATTCTAAAACCCTACAAATTGGCATCAAAGGAGGTCAAAAAGGAAAAGACAGTTATTAATGTAGGAGATGTCTCAATTGGAGGAA
The DNA here is from genome assembly GCA_041640755.1 of Thermodesulfovibrio sp. GTDB lineage: Bacteria > Nitrospirota > Thermodesulfovibrionia > Thermodesulfovibrionales > Thermodesulfovibrionaceae > Thermodesulfovibrio. The sequence continues at coordinate 1,606 of JBEPZQ010000126.1, forward strand.
ATGATATTGTCATTATTGCAGGTCCTTGTGCTGTTGAAAATGAAGAACAAATTATCAATACCGCCTTAGCAGTTAAAAAAGCAGGAGCAGATATTTTAAGGGGAGGTGCCTACAAACCAAGAACATCTCCTTACACCTTCCAGGGATTAGGAGAAGAGGGATTGAGACTTCTTAAAAAGGCAGGAGAAATGGCAGACATGCCAGTTGTCACAGAAATAGTAAACCCAGAACATCTTGATCTTGTCTGTGAATATGTTGACATTCTACAGATTGGAACTCGAAATGCACAAAATTTTGAACTTCTAAAAAGAGTGGGTCAGACCAACAAGCCTGTAATTCTTAAACGAGGCATGTCTATGACAATCAAAGAATGGCTTATGAGCGCAGAGTATATTTTAAGTGAAGGAAACATGAATGTGATTTTATGTGAACGAGGAATAAGAACCTTTGAGAATGCAACAAGAAATACTCTTGATCTGTGTGCAATAGCTGTGCTTATGGAAGAAACTCATCTTCCAGTTATCGTTGACCCCTCCCATGCAACAGGTTATGCAAAGTATGTCTCTCCAATGGCATGTGCTGCAATTGCTGCAGGCGCAGATGGCTTAATGATTGAAGTTCATCCTCAACCGGACAAGGCTTTTTCAGATGGTCCCCAGTCCTTAAACTTCAATGCCTTTGAGAAAATGATGGAAAAAGTGAGGCTTTTTAGCAATGTAGCGAGAACAAACTATCCGTAGCGGATTTTCATCACTATAATCAAGGAAATAATGATAAGGGAGAAAAAATTTGCCATTATAACAGGAAGCTCTTTAATAAGAAGCCCGTAAAAAAGCCATAGTGCAATACCAACGGCAAGGAATATGAACATGGCTAAAGAGACATCCCGTGCGGATTTAGTCCTATAAATTTTTATTGCCTGCGGAATGAGTGCAGAAGTTGTTATAATACCAGCGATTATTCCTATGAGATTATTTAAATTCATTGAAATTTCCATACTTTATATTGTATCATTTTTTAAATGGAAACAATTAGCGAAGAAATATACCACAACATAAGAATTGAAATTCAAAGACTTAAAAAACTTCCTACCCTCTCCTCTAATGCTGAAAAAATTATAGAATTAACAACGAAAGAAAATATACATCTTGATGAACTTGTAAGCAGCATTGAAAATGACCCGCCTATTATGTCTAAAGTTTTAAGTATCTCAAACATTGCTTATTTTGGTTTCTCAACCCCAATAACAAGCATCAAAGATGCTCTATTCAAAATTGGCTTTAAAACTCTAAAAAATATTGCATTAAGTGTAGCTGTATTTAGTATCTTTAAGGGACATGGAGAAAAAGAAAAAAGCTACGAAAGAATTTTTAAGCATTCTGTTGTAACTGCAACAATTTGCAAAATCATATCACAAGATTTTCTTAAACATGACTACGACGAAGCCTTTGTTGCAGGCATGCTTCATGATATAGGATTTTTTGCCCTAAATTTTGCTTTTTATGACTATTTTAAAGAAATAGAAAGGGCTTTATCTTCAGGAGATTCTCTTTTAGTAACTGAAAAAAAAATATTAGGAACTGATCATACAGAAATAGGGAAATGGCTTGCTGAATTTTGGAAATTCCCAGAATCAGTGTGCTATGTTATTGCTCATCACCATGAATTATCAAATAAAGTTGATAAATATGCTGAAATTAATGCCATTGTGCATCTCTCATCATACATTGCTGAAAATTTAGGATATAAACTATTTGAAGGCTTCTATGAAAATCCATTTTACAAAGAAGAAACATATAAAATCCTCTGCCTTCCTGAATTGAATGATTTAATATCTCATGTAAAAAGCATTATCTCTGAGATGGAAGAAATATGAGAGAATTTTTAACTGAAATAGCAAAACTCATTAATATAAGCAACTATGAAAACTATGATGAAGAAACTTTAAAGGAACTGATTCTGAAACAAGTTAACAATAGATTGGCCATTGAAACAGCAGTTTTTAATTTAAGTGAAGATTTTGCCTGGAGTTGTGAAATTTCCCTTAGGGTCATATCAACCATTTGCAGAATCATAGATAAAATTAATTCTCAAAAAAATATTTACGAATTTATAACCTATTGTTTTGATGAGTTTATAAAAATTCTACCCATAGAAAACATTTCATTTATGGAAAAACATCCCAGATGGAATTATCTAATTTTAAAAGCAACTTCAGGTAAAATCAAGTTAGATGAATTCCACACGAAAAAATTCAACATAGACAAATCCTTTTGTGGTTATGCTTATAAAAACAAATATTATGTTTACACTCCATATGCTTCAATGGATGAGAGATTTGACAAAACTCTTTCAACATTGCCAATTAAAACACTGTTGTCAGTCCCAGTAAAAATTCAGAAAGAAATTATCGGAGTAATAAATTATTCACATTCTAAAGAGAATGCCTTTGATGAATTAACTATTTTTTATTTCGTATCAATGACAGAGCTTTTCTCTGCAATTCTCACTCTTTTCAAATTATATAAAGAAAATCTTCATTATCGCAGAAAGCTTGAGAAGGAAATTATCAGAAAGAGTAAAGAATTATTGAAAATTAGCAAAAAATTTTACAAGGAGTCAATCACTGATGTTCTTACAGGTCTTTATAACAGAAGGCTCTTTTTCAAAAGATTGGATGAGGAGTTTTCAAAATTTTTAAGATATGGAAACAGTTTTTGTCTTATTATCTTTGATCTTGATGCTCTTAAGAAAATAAATGATACTTTTGGACACAGCGAAGGAGATAGAATATTAAAACTATTTGCAAAAATTTTAAAAACCAACAAAAGAAAAGAGGATATAGTAGCCAGAATAGGCGGAGATGAATTTGCATCTATTGTATTTGTATCTGCAGAGGGTGCTTTAAAATTTGCAGAAAAAATTAGGGAGCAAATTAAATCTTCCTATAAAAAAGCTCCTGTTAGCGTCTCTGGTGGAGTTGGCTGTATAGGGAAAGGTTGTTCTTTCAAATATTACAAGAATTATAGAGAATTCTTTAATGATGTTGATAAAATGCTCCTCAAAGCTAAAAAAACAAAAGACAGCATCGCCTTATTGGAAACCTAAATTAAGTGATTTTTCTATAAAAATCACTTAACTCGGATTAGAAAAAAATACACACAATTATAGGCATGCGGAAAAAATTAATGCTTGGCTATTTTATAAATGTGGAAATAGAAAAATTTTTGTTTTTTTAAGTCAAAATTAAAAAATAGATAATAAAGAGGCTTATTGGGGATAACATTGAAAATAGGGCATTTGTATTAGATATAACGGACACATATTTTTCAGGTAGCAGGGCGGACTGGAAGCTGAGGATAGGAAAAGACAATCAGTATAGCAAGTTGATACAGATAGCATTAGCAGTGACGGCGGGGGAAGGCTATCCGATACTACACAAGATTTACGAAGGCAACATAAATGGGGTGAAGATACTGGAAGATTTGATGACAGAGATGGAATCTCCTGAGAGTTACCAGAGGGAGGAGGCGAGATATATGGGGTATTCGTTGATATACCAGAATTGTGGGATATCTGCAGGGAAAGCGGTAAAGAAGTATTATGAGAGGGATATAGTAGAGAAGGCATTTAAGGCAGTATAAACCTTAACCCGATAAGGAAATAAAGACTTGATCGTGTAAAGGCACACATAAAGATCTGTTATCTTGCCTATGCAATTCTTTCATACATACAAAACAAATTGAAGGTAGCAAATTCTGCTGTGGATACCTTAGAGAAGCTTCAAATCGCCTATAAAGTGGAACTTAAAGATAGAACGAAATACTTCACCTGGACAAAAATCGTAACATTAACAAACGAACTGATAAGGACCTTAAAATCATTGAACTGTAGTGTATAAAATTATTGAACTGTAGTGTATAAAATTAAGGGAAAAGTTGGGTAAGTTAGAATTCAAGCTTAAGAGATAATTAAAAAGATTTAAAAATTTTAAGCTATGGCATGACCATTGGATACATTGATATAATCACTGAAAAGGAAATAAATCCTGACAGATTAGAAAAATGGAAACAGCTAAT
>JBEPZQ010000127.1:0-3432 GCA_041640755.1 Thermodesulfovibrio sp.
CCAATAATTGGTATAACCATTTGAAAATTAAGTATTTTTTGCTGTCATTGCAAGCATCCCCGTTTATTTTTTTCCGTCATTGCGAGCATTACCGATTATTTTTTTTCCGTCATTGCGAGCATCCGAAGGATGCGAAGCAATCTCTTTGAAGGGGAAAAGGCAAGATTGCTTCCTCCTCGCTTCGCTCGGAGTCGCAATGACGGAGAGGGGGTATCCTCGCAATTACGGAGAGGTGTTCACCATCCACCATCCACGAATCACCATTCACCAGTTACCAATTAGAGACTGCTTCGCCCCAAATTGCCACGCTATCGCTCGCAACAGGGGACTCGCAGTGACGAGTATCTATCTCTATTTTTTCGGTTTTTTATAAGGGTTGAAATATTAAAAAATATTTCATATACTTAAGTAAGATTATCTTTATTTTTCAGATTATTATCTAACCTGAGAAAATAGTCTGAAAAATAAAGTATATAATAATCATCTCCTAAAAGAGGCAATAATGAATGAGTTAAAATTAAAAAAAGCTTTATTGGTAGTTAAGATTTTAATAATTTTCACAATTAGTAGCTCATGTGTGCCATATTCTGACCAATACCGTTATTCTGATAATATCATTATTAATGCTAATTTAAATGCATTTCCAAAGGACTATTCAGGAAATTGTCCTACAAAAATAAGATTTCAGGGTAATATAACAGTTAGAAATATATTAAATTCTCCTTTAACAGTGCATTATTTATTTGAAAGAAGTGATGGGGTTAAATCATCAGTTTACAGTCATACTTTTCATAGAGATGGCTCGTTCTCAGTAAGTCATGAATGGATTTTGGGTCGTAGTTATTATGAAGTTATTAACGGATGGATGCGTTTAGAAATTATTGAGCCTTATTCTGTAAGGTCTAACAAAGCTTATTTCAAGGTTACATGTAGAAATGAACATAGCCCTGAGCCCTATGAAGAGGATTGCATATTCTTTAATCCTTCAAAAACAGAGGTTAAATACATATCAGGAAGATGGAAAATTGTAGAGGGTAATAAATGGCTATTTGATTTTGGTGCTAAAAGAGATGAAGCAGAACAAGCATTGAGGATTATTAAATATTACGGCATGAATCAGTCATGTTTTGTTGGAAGACCAAAACCTTCTTTTTCCTATCTTCTTGTGTCTGGACAACCACCAAGAGGAGAATTTCCAGGCGAAGACTGCATATCTTTTAATCCCGATAAAGTCTCAGTATATAAGGATCGTGGTAGATGGAAGATAGTAGAAGGTTATAGAGTTTTATTTGATTTTGATTATAAAGAAGCCGATGCAAGAAAAGCTTTAGAACTAATTCACAGATATGGATTTAAAAGAGCGTGTTATGTGGGTCGTCCTGATTATAATTTTATGTATTTGAGGAGATAGCTAATGTTGTAGGAAGGGAAAGATGAATATAATATTTTTTCTCATAACTCTTTTTACCTTCTATCCTCTATCCTACTCCCTTGCCCAAAGTATAGAGCCTGAAAAAATTTCAGTAAAGTCTTATAAAATCATTGATGCAAGAGTTTTTAATAATGAAATTCAAAAAGCTTCACAAAGAGATGAAAACTGGATATTTAATCCCTTGCTTATAGTTTTCAAGTTTCATGATTTTGGCAATGTCAGGTATGTAAGCATAAAAAGAAAAGATAACACTGCAGAGTGTCCATCAAGATCAGTTATAACAATTGTAGAAGAAGGATTTTTGGATGACCAGCTACGGGGGAAGTGGAAGCAGTTTCATTTTGCAAGAAATAATTGCGAGGATTATTGGAAAATAACTGAAGTGAGAGAAGCATACTTATGTGGAATTTCGGGTTCTAAAGAGGTATTCTTGAAGGAACTGTGGCCAAACCCCTTTCAAAATTTTTATAAGAAGAAAAACTAAAAAAGGAGGGCAAGAATGGGAAGAATTTTTTACTTATTAAGCATTCTTTTTATTGTTATGTTTAGCGGTTATTTGTATTCTGAACCTAATTTAAAGGAAGGTTTATGGGAGATAACTACAGAAATGCAGGTTGCTGGAATGCCTATGAAAATGCCGCCACAGACTACGAAGATTTGTTTAACAAAGAAAGATTATGTTCCACAGAAGCCCGAAAAGGAGCAAAATTGTAAAATTCTAATGCATGAAGTAAGAGGTAACACAGTAAACTGGATAATGGAGTGTATTGACAGAGGAGAGAAAATAACAAATGAATGAAGGAAGCGTTACTTACAACGGCGACAATATGAACGGAACAGTCAAAGTCAAATCTCGCAATATGCAAATGACACAGTATATGAAGGGAAAATGGATTGGACAATGTCCAAAATAAAAGAGAAAGGAGTGAAATCATGAATATAGTGGATAGGGTAAAGGGAATTTTATTTAGTCCATCTCAAGAATGGGAAAAGATTAAAGGAGAAGAGCATTCAATAGCTCAACTTTATACCTCTTATGCCGTAATTCTTGCTGCAATTCCTGCTATTGCTCAATTTATTGGATACAGTTTAGTAGGAGTCTCTGGATTTGGTATGCATATACGCTGGTCAGTAGGTAATGCTCTGGGACATTCAATTGTCTCATATGTGTTATCACTTGTTGGTGTTTACATAGTTGCCTTTATAATTAATGCCCTCGCACCGTCTTTTAGCTCTCAGAAGGATATAACAAATGCAGTCAAACTTTCTCTTTATTCTATGACACCTGTTTGGATTGCGGGGATACTATATATAATACCGGCGCTTTCAGTTTTAGTTCTCATAGCTGGAATTTATGGAATCTACATCTTATATCTTGGGCTTCCCATTCTTATGAACACACCAAAAGATAAAGCTTTCGTATATGTTTTAGTGATTATAGTTGCCAGTGTGGCTGTTTATTTTGTTATAGGAATAATCGTTAGTGCCTTTTTCGTGCCTACAATGGGAAGATTTTAAAAATGTTTTAACAATGAGTAGGAGGCTAAAAAATGAAAGCAAAGGGTTTAATTTTTATTATAGGATTATTATTACTTTTCTTAATGGCACTTCCAGCTGTTCATGCTCAAGAGGATGCGAAAGGTTGTAAAGACCATCCAATGCTTACGAGGATGGATAACTTCTACATACAGCGATGCGCTGAGGAAAAATTTGGTCAATTTGATTTTAGAGATGCAAAGGGAAAAAATGTAAAGGTTGAGGGAAGGATTTATAAAATTGATTACCACATAAAAGAAGGATACACATCACCAAGTGCTTTGCAGGTTCTAAGAAACTATGAGAATGCAATTAAGAAAATCGGAGGAGTAAAGGTATATCAGGAAGAATATGAAATCTGGCTGAAACTGGACAGAGCTGGAAAGACTTTCTGGGTTTATGTGGATTCATGGTCAGGTGGAGGAGCTGGTAAAACTTATGGAATTAGGATTGTTGAAAAAGAA
>JBEPZQ010000127.1:3442-4339 GCA_041640755.1 Thermodesulfovibrio sp.
AGCAATGGTTCAGGAAGTAGTGGCAGATGCAAAGAGCTTAATGAGAGATATTCAGGCAAAGGGTAGTGCTTCAGTTTATGGAATTTATTTTGATTTTGACAAAGCTGACATTAAACCAGATTCTGAGCCTGCTATAAGGGAAGTTGCAAAGCTGCTTCAGGAAAACAGAGGATTAAAACTTTATGTAGTTGGGCACACTGATAATGTAGGAAGTATTGAATATAATCTTAAACTTTCAAAGGCAAGGGCAGATGCTGTAGTCAGAGAACTTACCACAAAATATAAGATTTCATCCGACAGGCTTAAAGCCTTTGGATTAGGACAGCTTGCACCTGTTGCATCAAACAAAACAGAGGAGGGAAGGGCAAAGAATAGAAGGGTAGAGCTTGTTGAACAGTAGTGGAGGTTAGGGAAAATAAAAATATTGAAATTAAGAATTTTTTAAACAATTTAAAAAGAGAAGGAGGGCAATCAGATGAAAAAATTTTTGGGCATAACATTTTTAGTTGTGATTATTTTGATTACATTTTTAAGTTTATCATTAGCACAGGAAGCAGAAAAAGGAGGCAAAGAACATCAGATATTTGCACGAATGGGTGATGACCGTCCACAACCCGAACCAATTTTGGAAGGTACAATGGATCGTCCCTCAGGTAACAATTGCGGATCCTATCAATATAAAGGATGTCAGGAGGATTATGATTGGGTAAAGAGGAATTATAAAAATGTCAGAGAATGCTGGAGTTGTGTAGGAGGTTGTGTTACAAGTATTCCAAGAGATGATTGGCATCATAGGCTAAATTGTAGAAACAGATGCGGAAGAACTGTCTGCCAACCAAAATAAAAATTAAATTTCTTTAAAAAAGAGTTGATAGGACATGGAGTTTTTAAAAGTTT
>JBEPZQ010000127.1:4349-4975 GCA_041640755.1 Thermodesulfovibrio sp.
TTGAGGGATAAATATGAAAAAATTGCTATTTGTTTTATTTTTAGTTTTTGTCTGTATTTTGGCCTTACCCATCCAGTCTTTTTCAAAAACATGCTGTTCAAGGTATGTTGCAACGCAAGCCAATGTACCTTATGATACGGAAAGTAGAATATATAAGAAAATCTTTGGATTTCCTCCTGAATGGCTTCACGGACCTGTAGATGAAGTATTTCTTGATCCTGCGTTGGGTGGAGGACCTCAATTTTTAAAATGTCATGAAATCAGAATGTTAGAATTAAAAGTTCCACCAGAATTAGAAAGATTTAGGGAATATTTTGAAATTAACCCAGCACAATATATTGAGTATCTTTTTTTACTGAGTTACTCAGTAACAGGTACAGGAGATCCACCGAAAGGTTATGATGTCAAAATAAACCTTGAACTTATTGATATCGGACATCAGACCACTGTAAAAAGTGGTCAAAGAGCTTTTTCATGTATACCCCGAGAACCCCTCGAATGCGTACGGGCAAGAATTAAAAATACAAAAAATCTCGCTAAAACATTTCAACCTTTGGATAAATTACTATACGATTATGAGAGAATTCCTGAGAATCTGGAATTTGAATTGGAAAAGGAACCGATTA
>JBEPZQ010000127.1:4985-5646 GCA_041640755.1 Thermodesulfovibrio sp.
TATGGCAGGCGAAACCATGACCATTAAATTGAAAAACATCCGTGACGCAAATGGCAAGCCTTCAAAACATTGGCAGAGGATCCTTGTTAAGGCTGAAAAAGGAAAGATACTCAACGGTACTCCTTATGATGAATACAGGATATTTACGGTAGGAAATGGCATTATTGAAATTCAATACCAAGCTCCTGCCCCCTGCCGAAACGACAAGGAAAAAATTACTATCTATAATACCTGTGAGATTCGCCCCGGACAAAACCCTATCCCAGAAAGAGAAATAGCGACCAAAGCATTTGATATTTTTTGTGTTGAAGGACAACTAATAATTTCTTGGGATCCATGGCATGACAGGATGGTGTCCACATTGTTAAATGTTCCTAGATGTCAATACACAGGTAAAAATGTAAAAAGCGTTCCAGGTGTTATTTCTTTCAGGCTAAAACCAACTAAAGATAATTGTTATTATGAGGTAGTAACCAATGAAGCAAAACCATCAGATTTTGAATTTGAATACATTCCTTTAGGTGAGAAGCGTTGATTTCACTTTTCAGTCTTAAACAATAGTGAATATAGACTTGATAAAGCCTATGTGGATTTCCGTAAGAATCATCAAAAACCATTGTACTTTTCTACATCTGCTAACTGGAAAACTTGGATTAAGGTG
>JBEPZQ010000128.1:0-5629 GCA_041640755.1 Thermodesulfovibrio sp.
ATAATGAATTCACACTGTCTGAAATTAGGATTAGTTTTATGAGCTTCAAAAAAATTAACAACTTCTTCCAAATTATAAACATCTACTCCCATGATGTAAAGTTTTTCCAATTCATTAATTAAGCTAAAATTTGGAATTTCTTTGAGTGGTAAAAATTTTGCACTTTTTCCTTTTAAGTTTAATAAATAAGATATAAAGGCAACTTCAATATAGGAATAATAATTAAAAAAATATCCGATTGGTTCAAACTGTCCAGGAAAGGTAACTAAAATTTTGGGCTTTTCTTTGAATTGAGTATCCAAAATTTGAGATGTAGCTAAATCATAAATTTCTGAGAGTATAGCTATAGCCTCAATTTCATCAAAAATTCCTTCAATAAATAAATTATGGATTTTCTCCAAAATAGGAAGAAAAAATTCTATTATGGCTTCTTTTTTGTCTTTTCCTTCAAGAAAATTTTGTAATGGCTGATTATCTTCTAATTTTTCAAAACATAAGATTTTTGATAAAATCTTCAGGAATGGTTCGTCATTTTTAACGATATAGCATTTTTTATAAAGCTTATCAGAGTTTAAAAATTTATCAATATTGGACGAGATTAATTCATATAAGGATATTAAATTTTTGGAATAGTTTGGAATTAATGTTTTAAAAGCGTTTATGAAAACAAGATTTTCCAACTTAAAATATTTTTCTTGAAAGCTTAAATTAAGATGACATTTATAAAGAAGCATAATTTTTCTTATACATTCAGATAGCAATCCAAACTTGATTCCATGCTCTAAAATTATAAGATGTTTTTTGATAAGTGATTCAACAACATTTATGGAATTATAGCCAATCAGTTCATTGAAGTTTTTATTTGATTTTACCTCACTGGTAATATAGTCAAATAAATCATTCTTAGCTATCTTAAAAGACTCAGTTATAAATTTTGTATCTGACATTTCTATCTATCAATTTAATTATTTAGTATGGAAAACAAAAGCCGGGAATGGGATTCGAACCCACGACCGGTCGATTACGAATCGACTGCTCTACCGCTGAGCTATCCCGGCTATAGTTATATTTTATCAAACTCATTTTTAAAGTAGCGATATGTATCTTCATCAAAAAGACAAAACTCAATAATTTCAAGAGAAGATGAAGTATTGTTTTTAATATACTCAACAGTAGCATTTACTAAAACTTTTGCCACCAAATCTTTCGGACATCCATATATTCCGGAGCTTATTGCAGGAAAAGAGATGCTTTTTAATTTGTAATCATCTGCAATTTTTAAACTGCTCAGAACTGCATTTTTAAGTTTGCTTTCCTCATCTCCCTCACCCCATTTTGGACCTACTGCATGAATAACATATTTTGCTTTAAGTGCTCCAGCAGTTGTTATTGCTGCAGAACCTGTAGGAACAAATCCGATTTTATCGCTTTCTTCCTGAATTATTTGACCACCTTTTCTTACAATTGCACCTGCCACTCCACCACCGTGCTTAAGATAATTATTTGCTGCATTTACAATTGCATCAGTGTCTCTATCAGTTATATCCCCAATCATTATTCTTATTGTTTTACCTTCAACCCTTTTCTCCTCCATACAAACACCTCCACAATGAATTATAAAATTATAAAACACTTAAAAGCCTGTTATAAAGTTTTTACTTGACTTTTAATTTTTAAAAAAGGTAAATTTTGCAATGCAAAAGGGCTACATTCAGATTTATACTGGAGATGGAAAAGGCAAAACTACTGCTGCCTTAGGGCTTGCTTTAAGGGCAGCTGGAGCTGGGCTTAAGGTTTTTATTGCACAGTTTATTAAAAATCAACTATGCAGTGAACATATTGCACTTGAAAGATTTAAAGATTTGATAACAATAAAACAATATGGAACAGGCTTTATAAATGGTAAACCAAAATCTGAAGACTATGAAATAATTTTGCAAGGATTTAAAGAAGTTGCAGAGATTTTAAAAAATGGCGATTTTGATTTAGTGATACTTGATGAAATAAACCTTGCAGTTCATCTTGGTATAATATCTGAGGATGAATTGATAAAAGTTTTAAAAGAGAAGGCTTCAAATGTAGAGGTTGTCCTTACAGGGAGAGGAGCATCCCAAAAACTTATTGAAATAGCTGATCTTGTTACAGAGATGAAGGAGATTAAACACTACTACATAAAAGGTGTGCTTGCAAGAAAAGGCATTGAGTATTAATTTTTTAAATAATCGGCAGTTCTTTTTGCAAGCTCTTCTTGCTGTTTCCAACTACCATACAAAACTCTATTTGAAATAAGTTTTCCGATAATTCTTCTCAATTCCTTACTAATTTTGCCTGCTGGAGCCTGAGAAAAAGGTGTTTGTGGAAGAGGCATAAATGTATGGGCATGAATTTTTGCACCCATTTTTGCTAAATCATTCATAACTTTAATTGTTTTTTTAACATCGTCTTCAGTTTCCCCGGGTAATCCAAAGATAAAATCTACACTTGGGATAAAGCCTGCTTTTGATGTTAACTTTATAGCTTGATAAACATCTTCAACTGTATGTCCTCTGTGGCAAAGCTCAAGTATTCTGTCACTTCCAGATTGGGCTCCAATCACAAGATTTTTATTGTCAGCATATCTAAGTAAAACATCTATTGTTTCCTCTGTAACATGCTCAGGTCTTACTTCTGATGGAAAGCTTCCAAAAAAAATTCTTCCATCAGGCTTGATAATTTCTCTAATATTTTTAAGAAGCTCTTCCAACTTCGCAATATTTAGAGTTTTTCCATCATCTGAACCGTATGAAAAAGCATTTGGAGTTATAAATCTTATATCTTTCAAATTCCTACGCCTCATCTCTTCTACATATTCGCAAATTTTCTCTATGCTTCTATGCCTTACTTTAGCTCCAAACATATATGAAGTTTGACAGTAATAGCAACAAAATGGACATCCTCTTGTTATTTCAATTGGACCAAATCTTCTATGTTTTAATGAAAAAGGAGCATAATTGTCTAAATTCACATGATTTTTTAATGGATTTAAATTAAAATTTCCATTTTCATCAAAGTAGGCAATTCCTTTTACTTTGTTTAAATCATCATCAGTATCAAAAGCTTTTAAAAGTTCAATCAATGTTTCCTCTGCCTCACCTCTTACAACAACATCAAAACCCATTTTAAGTGTTTTAAGAGGCTCTCCTGTTGGATGTGCTCCTCCTGCAATGAATAAAAGATTTTTGTATTCATTTTTTATAGGTTTAAGAGAATTTAAAATTTCCTCTACATCCCACAATTGGGTAGTGAAAAATGATACTCCAAATATTACTTTTTCATGTTTTTTAGCTATTTCCTTAAGTTCAGAGTAAAGGGATTGTTTTGAAGTTAAAAGATAAATCTGTAGATTTTCAAAATATGGCTCACTCTCCAAAGCTCCAAGCAAAGCATTAAAACTGTATCTGTTCTGTTTAGTGTAATAAAAAGCCAAAGCAATGTTGTTTTTCATAATTGAATTATAACAAAAGCTGATAAAATGAGGATTTATCTGCACCCGGACGTTACCGGGTGCAGATGTTGGAGAGCTATTTAAGAAAGGCTTCTAAATTTTGCTGAGTTCCAAATGGATCTTTGAACTCCTGTTCTGGCTTAAAGTTAAGTTTTTTCTCGCCACGATTGTTAAGATATTTCTTAAGCTCAAGGTCAATATTAACAGGAACTGAAACTCCTGCCTGAGCAAGCATAGTTCTCAAGATAGACTCAGACTTAGATGCATAGGCAACAGCATCTCCAAGTATTCTCATAGCCTCTGTTGGATTGTGAAAGCCTATTGAGTTCTCTGCACCTATAAATATTACTCTGTAAAGTGCCTCTAAATACATATCCTTTGCTTTGTTGTAAAGGTTTTGGTCAAGGGTTTTGCCTTGTTCTTGAGCTTTATGAGCAATTTCAAATAGTTTTGCAGTTACTGCTGTCTGATAACCGGCTCTAAGGAGCATGCTCATTGTTCTGTCTTGAATTGCTATAACTTGCTGTTTTAACCATTCAGGTGTTTCTGCATGGCACTGAAGACATGGCTTCATATCTTGCTTAAGAGGACTCATTATCCTGTGTTCACTAACTTTGAATCCACCCATTTTCTTATAAGGCATGTGACAATCTGCACATGCAACTCCTGCATTCCAGTGAACTGAGTTGTTTGAGAAAAATTCAAACTCAGGATGTCTTATGTATGCAAGCTTAAATCCTGTTACTGCCTGTTTCCACTCTGCATATGCCGGATCACTCTTAAGCACTTTGATAATGTTTTCAATTGAGATATTTCCAAGCTTGCTACCTTGCCATGGGAAGAAAAGTCCTGTTGGCTTCATATCTTTGTCTCTCGGCACTATATATGTGACATGGCACTGGGCACATACAATGCTTCTCATTTGTTGATGTGGAATGTTATTTGTATCAACTCCCATTGTCTGAAGTGCCTTAACAAGAGTAAATCCTCTTCTTATATGAAGTGAGGCATCTTTTGGATTGTGACAGTCTATACAGGAGTCTCCAAGTTTGCGATGTTTTTCAGGTATCCAGCTCCATACTTCTTTGTAGGGTCTATTGTAATAGGCAAGACCATATTTTGCCTCAAGCTCAGGTGCATATGTTGTCTTACATGTTAAACATACTCCGCCTGGTTTTAATCTTGAAGGATCTATCTCAAGCTGATCAATGACCCTGTAGTAATGACTTCTCGGCTCATTGTATTCAATTCCAAATCCCCATCCATTATAAAGTAAAGCCATAAATGGATACTCTGAAAGTTTGTCATAAATTACCTTGTCTGTATCCCAGCCTCTTTTGTATTTGCTTTTTCCAGCAGGAGTTGGCTCTGCAGACTGTTTCCACATTTCATAATGAATTGGATAAACCTTTCCCCATACTTCAGGGTCAATTTCATTTTCAGCCAAAGGTGTTGCTCTGAACTCCTTTGCCTTCTCAGGTTTACAGCCAAAGGAAAAAAGCAGAGCAATGATTAAAAATGCGATAAAACTCAATCGTTTCATAGCAAAACCTCCTTTTACAAAGTTTGTCTTAATCCTGTTAATTTATGGGATATTCTTTTATGACAATCCCAGCAATTTCTGCCCTCAGAATTAAGCATTTTTGATACAACTCCCTGATGACACCTTATGCAGTTTGACTGAATTGTTTTTTTGCTGTGGGAGGATGCTTGAATTCTTTCTGGAACTGCGCCAGTATGAAAGGCTACAAAATCCTTTCCTCCATCAATAGCTTTCCATACATAGAATTTTACTTTTGAATCATTTGGCAGATGACAATCAACGCATTTAATGTTGTTGTGAAGACCTCCTTTTGCCCATGCATTGTATTGCTCTTGCATAACATGACAGCTTCCACAATAGGATGGAGAATTTGTTTTAGCAAGAATGTTCGGTGATATTAGAGTGATTACCAACAGCAGAATAATTACCGCAATCAAAATAACAGCACTTTTTCTCATTGCTCACCTCCTTTATCACCAGATTTGAGACTGTTCAAAAACTTACAAACACCTGAAAATCAAGCATTTGTAAGCTATTGCTTTTTTTCTTTACCCCTAAATCATTAAAATATCTTAATCCTTTTATATCGGAGGACAAGCAAC
>JBEPZQ010000129.1:0-5539 GCA_041640755.1 Thermodesulfovibrio sp.
ACTGCTATACTTATTCATATACACCTCCGATCTGGGTCTTTAATTTTAAGCTAAATGTTTATCTATTTTACCCAGATCGGAGCTTTTTAAAAAATTTATTTTGGACAAGAGTGACCTTGAATATACTATAAAATTTTTGCCGAAAGAGGACTGATTTAATGACAGATTGCTACACAGCCATCTAAAAATTGGGTGGTAGTTTCGTTTTTAAGGCAAAAAATAAAGATCTTACTCAATCAACTAATTATCACAAAGGCAACAGCATAATTTTTTTCGTGGGAAAGTGAACAATTAATAACAGTTTTTTCTTTATCCATAAACCAAGAACCACTAATCGCAATCTGTGGTGAGCCGTTACTTGAGTTTATGATTTCTATATCCTTAAGTTTCAGTCCTTCAGGTTTATTTAATGCTTTAATTACTGCTTCCTTAGCTGCAAAACGAGCTGCAAAGTGTGGGAATGGATTTTTATGGCTAAAGCTGTATTTTATTTCGTTGTCTGTAAAGATTTTTTTTAAAAATTTTTCGCCAAATTTTTCATAAATTGCTTTAATTCTGTCAACTGATACAATATCAACGCCTATTCCTTTAATCATAGCTCAACCTTACCGTCATTGTATGATAATATGGACACTAAACAGGGATAGTTTAAAATAAAAGGAAGAAAGAAGGTGGGCAAGGACGATTTGTCATAGGTCTTAAAGACCGTTCTCAATGTTGTCCTCCACCTTCTCCCTTCCCTTAAGCCTGAACGGAACATTAGGCTCAGGCAGCCTAAATGAGTTCCCACAATGATAGGATAAGGGAAGAAAATAAAAAAAATCAAATGGAGGAAGGAGAAATGACAAAAGAGCGGTTCATTATTGGAGTGGATGTAGGAAAGGATACCATAGCAGTAACAGTAAAAGAAAAAGGTAAAGGTAAAAGGGCTTCAGTAAACCCAATGCAGATAGACCGAGACAATATTGCCGAAAAAATAGAGATAGACACTCGTCACTGCGAGCCCCCCTGTTGCGAGCGATAGCGTGGCAATCTGGGGCGAAGCAATCTCTCTCTCCTCCCCGTCATTGCGAGCGAAGCGAAGCAATCTCGCCTTTTTTTCTTTCAACAAAGTAGAGATTGCTTCGCATCCTTCGGATGCTCGCAATGACAGCAAAAAACACTTAATTTTCAAATGGTTATACCAATTATTGGATTTTTATCGCAATTTTTGGGATATTGGATAGAGGTTGACTACAATCGCCTTTATGTTCATAGTGCATTGGGATATAAGAGTTGTGAGGAGTTTGAAATGTTATACTATAAAGAGGCAGGCAGGAAAATAGCATGACCTCTACACATTTAAAACGTCAAAAATGTCCAACCAAAGGGGTGTATTATAATAATGAGCACCGAAATAAAACATGTTGAGGATTTTATTGATATTGAATTAGATAAAATTCCTACAACAGGAAAAGTTCCTTGTAATGTTTATTTCCATGAAGACAACACTATAAAAGAGTTAGTAAATGCTGGCAATTTATTTACAAGTGTTTTAAAATCTGCCTTAAGAGAAAAAGGAATTGGCAAAGTTTATATAAAGCGAGAAGACAGAGATATTTTCTTTGATTTTATTAATAAAACAAAACCTGATAATTTCTTTGAATCTTTATTAAAAAGGATTCCTTTAGATCATGAAAAATACTGCAAAGTTGAAAAGGAAATAATCAAAATTGCAGACACACTTCCTTTTGATATTTATCATTATGACGGAAGAAAACTAACCCTTGCAGTTAAAGCTAACACCAACATCGCAGATTCTATAAATAGCCTTCAAGAAGGTGATCTGCTGATAAAAAAATCTGATTTACAACTTTATAAAGAGTTATTAAAAACAATTAAGCCAGCAGATGAAAAGAAAGATTTTCTCCTAAGGGAAAGGGCAAAAATTTTAATTTTGGAGCTTTATACAGAAGCTGAACAAAAGGAAAATATTGAAAATTTATTTAAAAACTTATCGGAAATCATAGACAAAATAATTGAAAATTTATCCACAAATATAGATTTATTTGATAATCTCAATATTTTAAAAAAGCATAGCAACTACGATTACATTCATTCCCTTAATGTCACAGTTTTAGCTTTATCTGTAGGATTAAAGGCTAATTTAGATGAAAAATCTTTAAAAAATCTCGGAGTAGCAGGAGCTTTACATGATATTGGAAAAATAAAAATCTCACCTATAATATTATCAAAAATGGGGAAATTATCGGCTCATGAGTTTGAAATTTATAAAACCCATGTCATTGAATCCGTGAAAATAGCTTCCAAATTAGGTGTCTCAGAAGAAACAAAAAATGGAATTCTTCATCATCACGAAAAGATAAATGGAAAAGGATATCCACAAAAGCTTAAAGGAGAAGAAATTTCTTTGTTTGGTAAAATTTTTTCAATTGTTGATGCCTATGATATGCTAACTTCTCCTACACTAATAAGATACGCCTACACTCCTTTTCAAGCTCTTCAAATTATGATAAGAGACAAATGTTATGATAAAAAATTCTTAGAAATTTTCATAAAACTTTTAGGTAACAGAGTCTAATCCATATATATTTGCTAAAATAAAAAAGAAGTAAACTTTCGGAGGTGAGCTATGCCCAAAATTGAAGGCACTGAAAGAATAGATGAATACAGATTAAAAGTTCCAAAGGGTTTTGTTCAAGGCATGAGGACTGAAGGAATCATATATGTTGATGAAACATTGGAACAGGAGCTTGAGATGGATGCAGTAAGGCAGGTTGCAAATGTTGCAACCTTACAGGGAATTGTTGAACGCTCCCTCGCAATGCCTGATATCCATACAGGATATGGTTTTCCAATTGGTGGAGTTGCTGCTTTTGATGCTGAAGAAGGAGTAATCTCACCGGGAGGTGTGGGTTATGACATCAACTGTGGCGTCAGACTATTAAAAAGTAATCTTACTCGTGAAGAAGTCAAGCCAAAGTTAAGAGAACTCGTTGACCTTCTTTACACTCACATTCCATCTGGAGTTGGCTCTACAGGCAGGATTAAGCTTTCTGGAAAAGACCAGGAAAAAGTTGTAAAAAAAGGTGCTATTTGGGCAGTTGAAAATGGATATGGTGATGCGGATGATTTAAAAAGGATTGAATCGCACGGTTGCCTTGAATATGCTGATCCAGATGTTATAAGCAACAAGGCATATGAAAGAGGAAAACAACAGTTAGGCACACTTGGAAGCGGGAATCATTTCCTTGAGGTTCAATATGTTGCAGAGGTTTATGAACCAGAAATAGCAGAAGCAATGGGACTTTTTAAAGGACAGGTTACTGTGATGATTCATAGTGGTTCTAGAGGATTTGGACATCAAATTTGCGATGACTATGTAAGAGTGATGCTACAGGCAGCAAAAAAGTATGGAATTGAACTTCCAGATAAAGAACTTGCATGCGTTCCATTTAAAAGCAAAGAAGGACAGGATTACTTCAAAGCAATGTGCGGTGCTGCAAATTATGCGTGGGCAAACAGACAGTGTCTTATGCATTGGACAAGGGAGGTTTTTCTAAGAATATTTAAGACCTCACCAAAGGAACTTGGTATGAAAGTTGTTTTTGATGTTGCCCATAATATTGCAAAAATTGAATGGCATGAAATAAATGGAAAAAAGAAAAAGCTTATTGTTCACAGAAAAGGAGCAACAAGAGCATTTCCAAAAGGTCATCCTGAACTTCCTGAGGAGTATATAAATATTGGTCAACCTGTAATTATTCCGGGAGACATGGGGAGGGTATCATTTGTTTTAGTAGGAACAGAAAAGGCAATGAAAGAAACTTTCGGTTCAACATGTCATGGAGCTGGAAGAGTGCTAAGTAGAAATCAAGCAATTAAACAGGCAAAAGGCCGCTCAATTAAACAAGAGCTTGAGGAGAGAGGTATAATAGTTAGGGCTGCAGGCAAAGAGACTTTAGCTGAAGAGATGCCAGATGCATACAAAGATGTTGCAAATGTTGTAGAAGTTGTTCACAATGCAGGAATTGCAAAGAAAGTTGTAAAACTAAAACCTATGGGAGTAATTAAAGGATAGTGGTTGGTGAATGGTAGATGGTGGTTCGTTAAATGAAAGATTATAAAGAGCTTGAGGTTTGGAATAAACGAATATAGGATATTTAAAAAACTTTGAGGAGTTTCACGATAAAATTAGTTCTATTAAGAAAATGCTAAATGCATTGATTTCATCACTCAAAAGGAGAGCTAAATATGTCAAATAATGCACGAAACACGAGTCACAAATCACCAAACACTAAATTAAAAGTAGGATGGATTCAGTATGCCAATGTTTATCCAATTTATTATGTACTTGAAAAAGAAGGACTTTTAAACGGTGTACATTTTGTAAAAGGTGTACCAAGTCAGTTAAATTGGGCTTTAAGAAATGACTTGATAGACATAAGCCCTTCTTCCTCTGTTGAATATTTGCTAAACAAAGAACTTTATGATTACATTGATGGAATCTGCATAAGTTCAAAGGAGTATGTAGGAAGTGTGCTTTTCTTCACTGATTTTGATTTAAAAGAACTTGACGGAAAAAAAATTCTTCTCACTGAACAATCTGCCACATCTCAACTACTACTGAGGGTCATTCTTGAAAAATTTCTTGGTTTGTCTCCTTCGTATGATATTTCTTCAGCTCCTTATAATGGTGAATCTTTTTTATTGATAGGTGATGATGCATTAAAGTTTAGAAAAATTTTAAAAAATAAAAAAATTTATGATCTTGCTAATCTTTGGTATCAGCATACAGGACTTCCGTTTGTATTTGCCCTATGGATTGTAAGAAAATCAATCGAAACTGTGGAAAATGAACTGCATAAACAATATATTCAATTCCGGGAAACCCTTCTTTATGCAAGAGACAGATGCAAAGCGTACTTTGAAGAAATGGTTAAAAATTATTATCTCAAAGAATTCATGTCAGAAGATGAAATTTTGTATTATTGGCAAGAAAACATGGATTATTGTTTAACAGAAAAGCATAAAAAAAGCCTTGAATTGTTTGATTATTATTTGAGCTTGTTATAGTAATAAGCTTTTTGATAGTCTCTCAAAAAAGAAATACACATGTGTCACTGCGAACCCCTGTTGCGAGCAAGAGTGTTGCAATTACCCACACTGTCACTACGAGCCTCCACTTCTTTGTCACTGCGAGCTGAAGGCGAAGCAGTCCTGAAAATTAGTAAGACATAAAGAGTAAGAAGTGAAAAGTAAACAACAAGATTGCTTCGGCAGACCTTCGGTCTGCCTCGCAATGACCACCTTGTTCGTCTTTGAGAGACATTCACCTTTTCTGTCATTACTAACGAAACATAGCAATCTCATAAAAAGACTGGATTGCTTTAGGACTAAAGTATCTCGCAATCTCCATATATCTAACATAACATGACAAAAAAGTCGGTGACGCTTGAAGTGACAAAAAATTGGGAGAAGTTTTCAATTAGCACCCTCGTCGTCATTGCTATGTGTTCTCCCTACTCGTTATTGCTAT
>JBEPZQ010000130.1:0-5536 GCA_041640755.1 Thermodesulfovibrio sp.
TGACACATTACTCCGTCATTGCGAGGCATCCGTCAGGATGCCGAAGCAATCTCTTCTTTTGCCTTTTGTGTCTCAAGTCTTTCGTTTTACAAATATTTAGACCCGATTTTATCAGTTAATTTTTTTGTAACTCATTGAAAAATAAACATTCTTATCTTCAAACTCCTCATTTTTTGGACAACAAATCTACTGTGAAGAAAAATTAACTGGTACCAGTTTTTCATTTTTTCGTATAATTTTTGACATTAACTGTCATAGCAAGGGACGAAGTCCCGATGCAATCTCAAAGGAATTTGCTATACTATATTCGCAATGACGGGTTAATAAAATTTGTGTATACAATCCCTCATTTTAGATGTGTATCAAGACTTCTTTTTATTTCTTCAAGAAGTGCGTCAACAAGTGTACTTTCTTTGACAGTTTTTACAATTTTGCCTTTTACAAAAACTATTCCCTGTCCTTTACCTCCAGCTATTCCGAAATCTGCTTCCTTTGCCTCACCCGGTCCGTTCACAGAGCATCCCATAACTGCTACTCTGATTGGCTGTTTTATTTCCCTCAAAGCTTTTTTTACCTGATTAACCATTCGTTTAATATTAACTTCACATCTTCCACAGGTAGGACAGCTGATTATTTCAACTCCAAAATTTCTGATTCCAACTGCTCGCAATATTTCATAAGCAACTTTTACTTCAACAACAGGAGACTCTGTTAGAGATACTCTTATGGTGTCTCCAATTCCCTCAAGAAGAAGCATTCCTATGCCTATTGAGCTTTTTACAACACCTTCTGGCGAAGGTCCTGTTTCTGTTATTCCCACATGGAGAGGGTAATCGTATTTTTCGCTAAAAACTCTGTATGCTTCAACAGTTTTTAAAACATCCGATGCTTTAAGGGAAATTTTTATATCATGAAAATCTATCTCTTCAAGGATTTGAATGTGTCTTTCAGCAGCCTCAACCATAGCTTCAGGTGTTGGATGTCCATATTTTTGCAAAATATCTTTTGGAAGAGAACCAGCATTTACTCCTATTCTTATCGTTAATCTTCTCTCCTTTGCAGCATTTACAACTTCTTTGACTTTATCTTTACTGCCAATGTTTCCCGGATTTATTCTAAGAGCATCAACGCCTTGCTTTATTGCTTCAAGGGCAAGCTTGTAGTTGAAATGAATATCTGCAACAATCGGGATTTTTACTCTCTTTTTTATATTGCCTAAAGCCTTAGCTGCATCCATATCAGGAACAGCTAACCGAACTATTTCGCATCCTGCTTTTTCAAGTTGTTTTATTTGCCTGACTGTTTTTTCTACATCTCTGGTGTCTGTTTTTGTCATTGACTGCACAACAACAGGAGCACCACCGCCAATTGCAACATTGCCTATATAAATTCTTTTTGTTGGCTTTCTTTTGATATTAATCAATGTTTTCGCCTCTGATTTTATTTATTGCAGAAACATGCTCTTTATAATCAACAGAAAAAACATGGCTTCCATCACCTTTGGCAACAAAATAAATATAGTTAACATTGGCAGGATTTAAAGCAGCCTTGATTGATTTTATACTCGGAGAAGCTATTGGTCCCGGAGGCAATCCTTTGATGATGTATGTGTTATAGGGTGTATTATTTTTTAAATCGCTTTTTTTGACTCCCTCTTTAAATCTTTTTACACCATAAATTGCAGTTGGGTCTGCCTGCAAAGGCATTCCGATTTTAAGCCTGTTATGATAAACTGCGGAAATAATGGGCTTTTCCTCGTCTAATTTGGCTTCTTTTTCAATTATTGATGCAAGAGTCAATATTTTGTTAACTGTCCAACCTTTTTTTACAGTTTCTGCCCTTAATTTTTCATCATAAATCTGCCACATTCTTTTTACCATTATCGTCAAAATTTCTTTAAGTTCCATACCCTTTGGAATCAGATATGTATCAGGATAAATGTATCCTTCAAGGGAAGGTGCGTCTATATTTAAAGACTTCAAAAAGCTTTTGTCTGAAGTAAGCTGCCACAGCTCTTCTTTAAATTTTGGATTTATCTCACCAAGTTTATCTGCGATTTCATAAAGGCTGTCTCCTTCAACAATTGTGATTTGATATTCAATAATTTTGCCTTCAAGGAGTTCTTTGATAACATCCACCACACTCATTTGCGGTGTAATTAAATAATATCCAGCTCTTGCCTTTTTTTCTATCCCAAGCATTCTACCTGTGATTATAAACACTAATTCATTTCGTATAACATTTTTTTCCTTTAAAATAGACGCTATTTGAGAAAAACTTGCTCCCTTTGGTATATAAACTTCAATGTTTTCCTTTGTTCCAACAGGGCGTGTAAGCTGAATAGAGACATAAAGGAAAAGAAATAATAGATAACAAAATAGGATCAGAGCAATATATTTGATGAGTTTCATTTTTTATGATATCAAATCGTATTAATAGTTGGCAATTTTGAGGTTGTTCCCACAATAGAGATACACAAGCGTCACTGCAAGTCCCCCTGTTACGAGCGATTGCAAAGCAATTTCAGAGATTGCTTCGGCATCCTGACGGATGCCTCGCAATGACGGAGTAGTGTGTCACTCCGAGCTAACAAACAAATTCCATCGTCATTGCGAGCCTTTATTTAATATCGTCACTGCGAGCCAAAGGCGAAGCAGTCTCTGAGATTGCCACGCCTGCCTGTCGGCAGGCTCGCAATGACGACTGGGTGGTTATAAAAGGAGATTGCTTCGGCATCCCTTCGCTCTGTCTCGCAATAACAATGAAAAAGCATAGCTTGCAATGACAGCGAAGTATTTATTTTACAAAAAGTTATGGCAAATTAGACTTCTATCGTTGTTTTTGGGTTTTTAAAGATAAGGAGGGCTTATCGCCCTCCCAAATGTTATTCAATTTGCAGTTTTCTCTCCTTTGTCTTTGCCTCTTCAGATTTTGGAATTCTTATTTCAAGCACGCCATTTTCAAATTTTGCCTTTGCCTTATCTGTCTGAACCTCAACAGGTAGCCTGAAGGTTCTTGAAAATGAACCATAAGAACGCTCATACCTGTAGTAGTCTTTCTCTTCAACCTTTTCTTCCTTTTTCTTCTCTCCAGAAATTGTTATATAGTCCTCTGTAAGCTTAACTTCAATATCTTCCTTGTTAATGCCGGGAAGCTCTGCCTTAATAACAAGGTCATCGCCTTCCTCATAGATGTCAACTGCTGGAGTTATCATTTCTTCCGCAGAGCTAACTCTTGGTAAAAGTGAGCCAAAAACTGAAAATGGTCTTCTCATTACCTCATCAAAAAGCCTTTCAAACTCCTCAAAGGGAGTTAAAATAGAAGGCTTAACTCTTTCTACATCCTTTCTTTCTTTTCTTGTCATAGTCCCACCTCCTTCAAGGTAATATTGATATTAACTGACTAAATATAACAAGTTTTAATCAGTTTTGTCAAGGGGTTATAAAAAACAATTTATACAAATCTTATCAAGATAAAATGACTTTTCCTTCTCCCTCTTCTATAACCTCTCCAACAACACTTGCAGAGCTGATTCCCTTTTCCTGAAGCATTTTTACTAATTGATTTGCTTTTGCATTTGGAACAGAAATAAGAAGTCCTCCTGATGTTTGGGGATCTGACAGGATATCCATAGTTATTGGGTCTGTATTGCCTATTTCCAATGATTTAGAGCAATAATTTACATTCCTTCTGCCACCTGCAGGCACAATGCCCATTGAGGCAAAATCAAATACCTTCGGAAGCAGAGGCACATTATTTTTGAAGATTTTTATCTTCACCTTGCTTGCTTTAGCCATTTCAAGAGCGTGCCCAATTAGTCCAAATCCTGTAATGTCTGTGCAAGCATTGACTCCAACCTGCATCATGACTTCAGAGGCAGTTTTGTTTAAGGTTGCCATTGTTTCAGTGAGAATTTTTGTTGTTTCCGCATCAAGAAGCTTGCCTTTCAAAGCCGTTGATAGAATTCCTGTTCCGATTGGCTTGGTAAGAACGAGCAGGTCTCCAACTTTTGCATTTCTGTTTGTAAGAAACTTTTCTGGATGCACTAATCCAGTTACTGAAATTCCATACTTAATTTCTGGATCTTCTACACTGTGTCCACCTATCATTAAAACACCTGCCTCTTTGAGCTTCTCTGCACCACCAAGTAAAATTTCTTTTAGTATGGATTTATCAAGACTATTAATAGGAAAACAAACAATGTTGAGGGCTAAGATAGGCTTTGCTCCTGCAGCATAGATATCACTTAATGAATTGGCTACAGCAATCTGCCCAAAGTCATAGGGATTGTCAACAATAGGAGTGAAGAAATCAACGCTTTGCACAATTGTAATTTCATCAGTCAGACGATAAATCCCCGCATCTGACCAGTCCTCTGAGCCAACAAGCAGATTAGGGTCAGAAGGAAGGGGAATATGCTTCAATATTTCTTCAAGGTCCCCAGGACCTATTTTTGCTGCTCAGCCTGCAGCCTTGACTTTTTCAGTCAGCATCAGTTTCTCTCCTCTTTAGACTTTTTATGCTTAATTTTATCATAAAACCGAAAAATGGTGATAAAAATATAGAAATTACTAAAAGCTTTTAAAAGATAAACATTTTTCGTCATTACGAGCACCTGAAGATGAGGCGAGGCAGTTTTGGACGCTACTTCGTCTTTGGCTCGCAGGGATGCGTGTTTTGAATAAAATCTTTAAAATTACTTAATCAAATGGCTACCATCACAAGATAAAGCGGAATTGAGTTGTATAAACCCTTCCCTGCATGATGCAAAGCTTAACTTGAGTTCATCACAAATCTGTTTGATTTTTAAAATTATCTCTTTTCTTGTGCTTTCTGGTAAATACCATGAGTTAGATTTTTTTAGACCCTGCCTGAAATATAAAGACTCCAGTTTATGGCTTTCTTGAGGAAATAACTTTTTGAACCTTTGCCAGCTGTCCCATCTTGGTTTAAATGTGCTTGCTGTTACATGCATTATTCCATCTGACTTGGCTAATCTTAAAATTTCTTCTATTTCAGAGTCATTAATTCCGGGTATTATGGGATCAAGCCTTAGCCCTGTGGGGATTCCTTGTAAGTTAAGTTTTTCCAAAGCCTTTAGCCTTTTGTAAGGGGAAGGAGCATAGGGTTCAAGAGATTGATAGTGTTTAAGGGTCGTTATTGTGATTGTGACAGCTGCTTTCATATTTTCTATCAAATCTATGTCCCTGCAAACAATATCGCTTTTTGTGATAATTAAAACCCTGATATTACTTTCCTTAAAAATTTTTAGACAATTTCTGGTAAGTAGCAACTGACTCTCCATAGGAGGATATGGGTCAGAGGTGTTACTTAGAGAAACGAGCGAGTTCTGAGGAATTTTTTTTATTTCCTTTTTAATTTGTTCTGTTAGGTTAGGTTTAGGTCTGCAATGAAAAAAATCTTTTATGTATGATGAAGCATAGCAGTAAACACATCCATGTGCACATCCTGTATATGGATTAAGTGAATATTTTGAAGGACAGGTGCATAACTCACTTTTCCATGGATCAAATAG
>JBEPZQ010000131.1:0-5535 GCA_041640755.1 Thermodesulfovibrio sp.
CGGGGAGGTGTCATTGCGAGCCTGCCGTTTATTTTTTCCGTCATTGCGAGCCTCACCGAAGGTGAGGCTCGCAATCTCTCATTTCTCCCCTCGCTTCTCACTTATCACGTCTTACGTTTTTCCTCTCACCTTTTACTCTTCATCCTCAAATCTTTGCAAACCCTGCTCTGATGCTATTTCCTGCTTTATGTCCGATTTTATCTCCTGCTCTCCTATTTGCCTTTCCACTTTTTCTTCCTTGCTTATTTGCTGAAGTTCTTCCTGCTCCTCTTTAGATAATATTTCCGATATGTTAAGAATGAGAATTATTCTGCCTCTGTCAATTAATTTGCATAGCCCTTTGATGAATTTTGTTTGTATATTTTCTGCTATAACTTTAGGAGGTGGTTCTATCAGGTTCTCTTGCACCCTTAGAACTTCAGAGACAGCATCTACAATAAGCCCTGTAAGTCTCCCCGCCAAAGATACAATAATAACCTTTGTCAGTTCATCGTATTGCTTTTCTTGCATCTCAAATCTCTTTCTTAAATCAATAACAGGAATTACATTACCCCTTAAATTCATAACTCCTTCTACAAAATACGGAGCTCTTGGAACATGGGTTATGGTTTCAAGCCTGTTTATCTCCTGAACCTCCTCAATCGGTATAGCAAAATTTATCTCACCAAGACGAAAAGTAACAAACTGAAGTTCATGAATAGTTTCTGACCTTTTCTCTTCTTCTGTTTGCCTCTGTTCCATCTTCCTTAACTCCTCAATAGTTTTCTTATCAAAAAGATTTGATTCATTAATAAGCATGATGAGTCTTTCACCTTGATTGAGTTTGACTATTCCTTCAATATTTTCAGACTCATCTGTCTTTAAAATAGCAGGAGCAGGCTCAACTAAATCCTTTGGAACCCTTACCACCTGTTTCATCCTGTCAACTATAAATCCTAAATTAACACCAGATATTTCAACAACCACTATTCTCTGGTCTTCCTTTATATTTTCCTTTATGACTTCTTTAAATTTTTCCACAGAGCCCTTTGAAAAATCTTTCTTTAAATTTTGAATAGCAAAACCTATGGCTTCACTTGAAGTTCTAAACTCATCAAGCCATTTCCATAGCTCTGTATTTTTAATGTCCCTCACAGATTTGCACTCGTTATACATTCTTTCAATTTCAGAGTTGATTTCTTCTGACAGTGATTGAAGCTTAAAAAGCTTCCTCAAATCAATAACTGGCAAAATTTGATTTCTCACTGTAATAATACCTTTTACATACTGAGGTGCATTGGGGACTTCAGTAATCTCATGTATTCTGAGTATTTCTCTTACTTTCTCTATAGGGAAAGCGTATTCTTCTTCAGAAATTATGAAGGTAACAAGCTGAAGCTCTTCTAAAGCTTTTTGAGCCTGTTCTTTCTCTTCTAATGTCTGAGCGGTTTTATCAGACTTTATAGCCTTCAGGTCTATGTCGCAAAGAGATTCAAGGTCAAGCTCCATTATTATCTCGTCCTTGCTTTTAATGACAGCAGATATAAACTTTTTATCAATTCCTGATGAAACAATTGAAGGTGGCTCTTCAATTTCAGAAGCCTCAAACTCAACAACACCTTTTACTTTGTCAACTATAATACCTGTTGGAGTTGTTCCTGTCTCCAGTATTATTAATCTTGTATGGTCAGTTACCTCTGTAACTGGCAGGTTCAATTTTACTCTTGAATCAATCACTGGAACAATTGTTCCTCTTAGATTTGTAAGTCCCCTCAGATAAGCAGGAGCTCTTGGCACTTCTGTTATTTCTGGATATCTCACAATTTCCTTTACAGATTGAAGTGGTAGTCCAAAAGCCTCCTTTTTTATCAAAAAAGTAATTATCTGTTTGCTTTGAGAAGCATCCATAGGTTACCCCCTTACATACTCTGGAGTTCATCAGCGAGGGATGCTATCTCCTCAATAGCCTGAGAAAGTTCCTGAAGTCCTCTTGCCTGCTCCTCTGCAGCTGATGCAGCTTCAGTAATGGCTTTCTCTGCTTCTTCTGTAGCAGCTGCAAGTTGTTGGATACCTTTCTTTGCCTCTTCTATGGCTTTCAGAATTTCATTTAACCTTCTATATGTATCTGATATAGAATTTTCACCATTTCTAATTTCATCTATAGCGTTTTCTGTCTTTAAGAGATTTTCAGTTATTGCCTTTGCCTTTTCAGCCTCAGAACGGGCTGTTCTTGAAGCAAGGTCTATATCCTGCATACATTTTGCAATTAAATACTGAAGTGCCCTTACCATATCCTTTATTTTATCAGCATTATCCGCAGATTCATTTGCAAGATTTCTTATGTCTCCAGCAACCACTGAAAATCCTTTACCATGCTCTCCCGCCCGAGCAGCCTCAATAGAACCACTTACAGCAAGCATATTTGTCTGTATTGTAACATTCATAATTGCTTCTACTATCTTTTCAATCTTTCTTGACTTCTCATCAAGTTCTTTAATATTTCCAAGTGCTTTTAAATTATCCTCTGCGGCTTTATTTATATTGGCTATTAAAGTATTCACTCTTTCCTTAATTTCTGAGTAATGTTTTGACATATCTTCTACGAAAGAAAGTCTATTACTCGTTCCTTTTTCCATTTGCTGTGCAGTGGCAGCAAGTCTTTCAACTATTTCTGAACTTTTTTGTGTTTGTTTTGTCTGAAGTTCTGCAGCAACTCTGATTTGTTCAATTGCTTTTGCTAATTCCTGAGCTGCTGAACTTGCCTCCTCAATATTGGCACTCAGCTGTTCTGCCATTGCTGCAAGTTCCTCTGCTGACTTCTTAGTATCTGTTGAGTTTTTAAGCTCCTCAGCAGCATTTGCAAGTTCCTGAGATGCAGATGCCATCTCTGAAAATGCCTTTGTCTGCATCTCTGTGCCTTTTCTTGCCTCCTCAGCTGCTGATGCCATCTCTTCCGCAGCAGTTGCTACCTGTTCTGAAGATTGTAAAAGTTCCTGCGCTTCTGAAAATGCTCTTCCAGCTAAATTTCCTGCTAACTGTGTGTTCTTATACAATTCATCAATTTCTTTTGCTATATTTATCAGCTCTTCATTTATCTTTTTTCCTCTTTCAACTTCATCCTTTGCATTCTTTTCAATCTGATTTATCTCATCCACAACTACTCTTACAGCTTCCTGTATTTCTGTAACAACATCCTTAATCTGCCTTGCTGATTTTTCTGATATCTCTGCAAGATTTCTTACTTCATCTGCAACAACAGCAAAGCCTCTGCCATGCTCCCCAGCCCTTGCTGCCTCAATTGCTGCATTAAGTGCAAGCAGATTTGTCTGGTCTGCAATTCTTACAACTGCCTGAACAATATTTCCTATTTCTTCAGACTGCTTTTCAAGTTCCTCCATAAGTTTTACTGTTTCTTTGGAAAAATCAGCAGATTCATTAACTCCTATTATTAAATGCTCTATTCCTTTTGCTGTTTCTTCTCCAATCATTTTGATATTATTAGCCCTGTTGAGATTTATTTTTGCATTTTCGGTTATTTGGAGGAAATTCTTTTCAATTTGAGTTACTGCAGCTCTTGACTGTTCAGCAGCTCCTGCAGCCTCTTCTGCACCTGCTGCAATCTGCTCCATTGAACGATTAAGCTCCTCTGCTGCTGAGGAGGATTCCTCAATTGCTGATGCAAGCTGTTCTGTTGCCGCAGCTATTCTTTCTGCTATCTGCTGTTGTTTTGCCAGTGTCCTTGCCCTTGCTTTTTCCTGTGCTATTCTTTTAGCTTCCTCTCTCTTGCGTGCGAGCTCATCATCCATTATGACAGTCTTCACTTCTTCCCTTCCAGGCTTAGATAATCCTTTCCCTACAATTCCTTTTTTCTTTAAATCTGCCATTTTAAAACCTCCTTTATTGGTTTAATTTTTTCAAATTTGCTTTCAAGATTTCATTGTCTGGGAATAGCTTTATGGCTTCTTTTAAAAGCTTTATTGCTTGTTCCTTTCTGCCTGTTTCAGAATAAAGCACTGCAAGATTATTTACTGCCTTTGGATTTGGACAGAGAAGATTACTCAGGCGGTAGAAAAATATGGCATCTTCTTTTTCTCCAGCCTTTTCAAGCTTTAATGCAATTCTGAAGAAAAGTTTGTCAATATTTTCTATATCCTTAAAAAGCTCTTTAATTAAATTTTTTGTTTCCCTTATCAGTTCTTCAACTGGCATTGTTTTGGCATTTATATATAATTCATTGACCTGAGCTGTAATATTTTCATCAGATGGTGTTAATTTGACCTTTAAATTTTCCAAAATTAAATCTCTTAGTTTTATACCTTGCATTCTTATTCCTCCTCTATCAAAATTTCCTCTGCCAGCATGTGAAAATCATAAGAAGCCTTTGAATGGGGAGCATAGGCAATTACAGGCATCTGTTTCCATGAAGCCTCTGAAATCTTTATATCAAGCCTTATCCCTCTTCTTATTAATCTTTCACCAAAGGTATTTTTAAGTTCCTGCAATACTTCATTGGAATGCCTTGTTCTCATGTCAACCATAACAGGGATTATTCCAGAGAATTTTATTGCAGGATTGTATTTTTCTGAGATTTTATAAAGCAGTCCAAGAAGTTGTGCAAGCCCTTCCATTGCAAGAAATTGAAGAGGCATGGGAATGAGCAGATTAGTTGATATTAAAAATGAAAATTTCAACAAATCATCTCTTCCCGGCGGAGTATCAATAAGGATAAAATCATAATCAACATGCACAGGAGTTAAAACATCCTTGAATTTAAACTCAGAGCCATATATTACATAGGCAGGGTCAGTATGAAGAGAAGGAATTATATCAAAGCCAAAAGAGGTTTTATATGTAAGGTTTTTAACAGGGAAGCCATTAAAAAGAAGGCTTACCCCCCCCCCGAATTTTTAGCGTAAGGATTTATCCCTGAGATAAATGTAGCATGGCATTGAGGGTCAAGGTCTAAAAGCAAAACTCTTTTATTTTTTGCCGCAAGAGTAGCAGCAAGATTAACCACTGTTGTTGTCTTGCCACTACCTCCTTTTTTGTTAGCAAAGGTAATGATTTTAATCATACCAAATTATACTAAAAATTCTTTTGTTTTTCAATATATGTTTTTCAATAAATTATTACCGAAAAATAGATAGAAACCCGTCACTGCGAGCCCCTCTGTTGTGAGCGACAGCGTGGAAATTTCAGAGATTGCTTCGGCATCCTTGCGGATGCCCCGGAATGACGGTGTAGTGTGTCACTGCGAGCCACTCGATGTGGCGAAGCAGTCTCTAATTGGTGGTTGGTGACTGGTGATTGGTAATTTTATTTTACAAAGATGTTGAGAACAGCAATCAATATAGCAATAAATGAAAACCCAGCAACAGTAAGCCACTGTTGAAAAGACAACCTTTTTTCCAAAGTTTCAAAACGAGTATTAATCTCTCTCTGTAAAGCTTCAAAGCGAGCATTTATAGCTTCAAACCGAGTATTCATAGCTTCAAACCGAGTATTCATCTCTTTGTATAAAGCTTCAAACCGAGTATTCATCTCTGAGTAAAGTCT
>JBEPZQ010000132.1:0-5522 GCA_041640755.1 Thermodesulfovibrio sp.
GTCATCAATCTTTGCTTTTTAGTCAGTGCAAGCTTTTTTCTGTCATTGCGAAGGTTTTCCTTTTCTTTGTAATTGCGAACCCTATTCTTGTCATTGTGAGCCCTCTTTTTCCGTCATTGCGAGCGAAGCGAAGCAATCTCTTCTTTTTCTTTCACCAAAGAACAGGATTGCTTCGGCATCCTTACGGATGCCTCGCAATGACTGAGTAGAAGGGTCATTGCGAGTGGTAGCCATGCCTTCGGATAGCGACAGGCATTTTTACTTTCTGTAATTGCGATACATCTATCATATCGGCATTACGAGGGGATTTTTTATCTGTCATTGCGAGGGACGAAGTCCCGAAGCAATCTCGCCTTTTTTCTCAGTTAAATATTGCTCTTTTTGTCATATATTGTTTTAAAATACAAACATGTGGAAAAAGTTATTGATATTATTTACTTGCCTTTTACTTTTTGGCTGTTCTCAACAAAAGCCTACAATCTATATAATTGCAAGCTATGATGAGCAAGATGTGTGCGGAGCACCTCAAGTAGAAAGTGTAAAGGATGCATTAAAAGAATTAAAAGATTTTTCAATAAAAGAATTTTATCTTGATGCAAGAAGATTAAGCAAAGAGCAAATGCAAGAAAGATGTGACAGGGTTGCTCAAGAAATAAAGACAACAAAAAATTTAAAAGCAATCATAACAATAGATGATGCTGCAATGCAGTGTGCTGCAAAGCATTTTATGGGTAAAAAAGTGCCTGTAGTGTTCTCAGGCATAAATATTACACCAGAAGAGTACAATAAAAAATATCAATTTTTAAAAGGAAGAACTCCAATCAAAAATTTCACAGGAGTTTATGAATACCTTTTTATAAAAAGGCAGTTTGCACTTCTTGAAATTTTAGTCAAAGATGTAAAAAATATAGCAGTTCTTTACTCAACAGATTTAGTAGGAGAGACACTTAAAAATCAGGTTTTGGATGAGATAAAGGCAACACCATATAATGATAGAATTATTCTTTATCCAGTATCTGACATTAAAGAACTGGATAAGGCAATAAAAGAAATTGCAAAAAGAAAAGACATAACAACTTATTTTCCCTTAGTCATATCAATACAGGGAAAAGATAAAAGGCTAACGCTTCAGGATGTTGCTCCTGATTTGCAAAAAAATATTAAGAAAATTGATTTAGCAATTAATAAGGCATTTGTAAATCTTGGATTTTTTGGAGGAGTATCAGTTGATTTTTATCAGATGGGATACAGGACAGGTGAAATTGCAAAGGCTATCATAAAAGGGAAAAAGGTTTCTGATTTTGATGTTGAAGATGCTCAAAAATATGTAAAAATAATTAATTTAAAAAGAGCCAATGAAATCGGATTAAAAATAGATGACAAAATTATGAGCATTTTTGATGAAGTGGTAAAATGAGCTCAGAAGTTTTATTAAATGCCTCTGATTTGATAAGATGTACAATAATTCTTTTTTCATCTCTTTCATATTGGTACTTTTATCATTGGAAAGCAAAATTATACACAAATATAAACAAGAGAGCAATCTTATTTTTATTTATTGGACTAACTTTTTCACTTTTTATAAATATGGGATTTTTGTTTGAACACCTTTTGGGCAAAAATTTTTCACTATTTATTTCTTCTTTTCTTGTTTTGTTTGGCATTTTTATTTTTTATGCATCTATCAGAGCAACCAATAAAAAATTTTATTATCTTATGTTGATTCCTTTGATATCTTCCTTATGCATAGTCACGGAAGAAGATAAGTATTTGTTTTTTAACTTTATAGTTCTTACGGCATGGTATATACATTTCTATATAACAAAGCTTAAAGTAAGAAAACTTCAAGAAACATTTTCATTCATTGGTGGTTATAAACCTTTTTTAATATTTGGACTTCACTTTCTCTTTCTTGGGCTATGGCTTCTTTTAGATTTACCAATCTTTAATTTAATTGCGACAATTGTTGTATTTTTATCCATAATCATGAGAATTAACCAGTTTTATGAAGAACGATACAGCCAAGTTTTTAGTTATCTAATATTTTTTAGCCTATCAGTAGTATTTCTTTATGGTTTAGCTGAAAAGTCCGTTGAACATTTAAAAAACAACGAGATATTCAGAAAAAACTTAATCAATGAAAAATTTAGAGACCACTTCAGAGAGAGAATAGATTTCTATTCCAATGCTTTAAAATTTGTAAGCTCATCTGAAACTTTTAAGAATAGCTTAAAACAAGGGCATGAGGCTTTATGTAACTGGCTAACCTATGTAAATGAAACATTTGCCACTGACATTATCTTCTTTGTAAATTCTCAAGGCAAAATTACTGCAGTATCACATCTTTACAGAAATGTTATTTTAAATAGAGATGTCTCTTCAAGAAAGTATTTTAGGGAGGCAATGGAGGGAAAAACTTCAATATTGATTGCAAAAGGAATTTATATAAAAAAAGAAGACATAAGAGTGGCTCATCCTGTTTATGTAGATGGTAAAATAGCAGGAGTTTTGGTTTTTCAGTTTTCACCAAGCAAAGAATTGGTTAATTTCATTAAAACTGAAAATGTATTCATAATGCATAAATCAGGTGCAGTTCTAATAGGTCCTGAAAACATTAAAAATCATTTTATTTTCCCTCCTTCAAAAGAAGACTTAGATTTCATATATAAAGAAAAAATTTTTGCAGATGAGAAACTTTACCTATCAAACTTCAAAATAAAAGATGACATTTTTGAGGATGTGGATAAAAATAAGTGGCAATTAATAAAATCTGAAATAATACCTGATTGGTACATGGCAAGTTTCGTTAATCTTTCATTTTTTGATAGATATAGATCGTTCTTCTTTTTGGCTTTACTTCTTATTGGCTTTGTATCCCATAACATTGCAATCATGGAATTTGAAAGAATTAGAAAAATGTTTATTCAGAATACTGAAACACTTCTTTTAAGAAACCTTACACTTGATACAATAAGAAGAGGAGTTATTCATACTGATGCAAATGGAAAAATAATTTATATTAACAAGCCAGCACAAGAATTGCTTGAAATTGATGAGCAAGAAGTCATTGGGAAAGAACCTGAAGAAATTTTTAATGTCACTGAGCATCCTGAATATTCAATGTATAAACTTTTAAAAACCAACAAAAAAGAAATTCCTGTTCTTTACTCCCACAATGAAGTTATTTATAAAGGATTAAAACAAGGGCAAGTAATTACATTTAGGGATGCCTCAGAAGAAATAAAATATTTACAGATGCAACAAAAATTAAATAGGCTTGAAATGCTTGAAAAAATATCAGCTTCTGTAACACACGATTTTAACAATTCTTTGATGATTCTTACTGGAAATCTATCACTTCTTGAAAAACAAGAAACATCAGAGAGTAAGAAAAAATTAATAAGCAGAATGCTTGAAGCAACAAGGATGATGGCAATGACAATTGAGGATTTTAAAGCCATATCTCCAAGTTATTTGAGGAAAAAGGAGTTAATAAACATAAATAAATTAATTGAGAGGGTTGCAAATTTTGTCTTAAGTAATACCAAAATTAATTGGCAGTTAAAAGCTGATAAGTCTTACTATGTAGTTGGAGAGGAAGTTCAGCTCTTTAGAGTCTTTCAAAATTTAATAAACAATTCAAGGGAAGCTTTGAACAATGAAGGTGAAATAAAAGTTGAAATCTCCGAAGAAAAACTTAATGAGAAAAAATATGTTTTAGTCAAAGTTCAAGACAACGGACCCGGAATTCCTGAAGAATTTATAGAAAAAATTTTTGAACCTTATGTTTCATCAAAAGGTGAAGGAAGAGGTCTTGGGCTTACTATTGTAAAGTCCTTAGTTGATAAGCAAGATGGAAAAATAGAGGTTCAAAGCAAAGTAGGAGAGGGAACAACTTTCTTTGTTTATCTGCCTTACGAGGCTGACTAAACTGAAAATCCTATTTTTGCAAGCACATCCTTTAATTCATCAAAAGTATAGGGTTTATTTAAAACTCCTGAAAAACCATATTTTTCACAGTTAAGCACAGCAGGATCATCAGAATATCCACTTGATATTATTGCCTTGAATTCAGGATTTATCTTCTTCAGCTCCTGCATTATTTGAATCCCTGACATTTCAGGAAGTAAAAGGTCTAATACAACAAGCGAAAAGGGCTTGCCTTCATTTATGGCTTCTTTAAATTTCTCTATTGCCTCTTTTCCGCTTTCTGCACCAACTGCCTCAAAACCACAAAATTCAATCATTGCCTGCAAAGTCTCCCTCACAGGCTCCATATCATCAACAATTAGGACTCTTTTTGACATTTTATTTTTTCCTCTTGTCTACAATTCTTACTGCCTTTCCGGGAACCCTTTGAATTGTTCCCTCAGGCACAACCTGTATTTTGCTACGGAAACCTAAAAAGTCATAAAGCTCAAGATCAAGATTTTCAAGCTCCTTTTGAGTAATTCCGTTATCAATCTTTTCAACAATTATAGTCATTTCATCTTTTCCTTTTACTGTCTCTATAACAAGCTGATAATATGGTGAAAGTCCTTTGTATTTAAGCAAAATTTGTTCAACCTGTGCAGGATAAAAGTTTACACCTT
This sequence comes from Thermodesulfovibrio sp., assembly GCA_041640755.1. Classification (GTDB taxonomy): domain Bacteria; phylum Nitrospirota; class Thermodesulfovibrionia; order Thermodesulfovibrionales; family Thermodesulfovibrionaceae; genus Thermodesulfovibrio. The sequence continues at coordinate 4,593 of JBEPZQ010000132.1, forward strand.
TAACCTTAAGCATATCATCAAGTCTTCCACGAAGCCTGCTCACTCTCATGTGAGTTCTTCCACAATCGCATTTTTCGTATGATACAACAGATGCAATATCTCTTGTTCTGTATCTTATAAGTGGCAATCCCTCACGAGTAAGGGTTGTAACAACCATTTCACCTTCTTCTCCAATTTTGGCAGGCTCTCCTGTTTCAGGATTTATAATTTCTACAATGTAGTGGTCTTCCCATACATGAATTCCTGCTCTTGCTTCACAGTCTATTCCAAGTCCTACTCCACCGGTTTCAGTTAAACCGATAATATCAAATGTTTTTACTCCCATTTCTTCTTCAATTCTTTTTCTGTATTCATCAGACCAAGTTTCTGCGCCAAGAATGGCTACTCTAAGTTTTGTTTCTCTAAAATCAAAACCACTCTCCTTTGCAACTTCAATAAGTCTTGCAGGATAGGAGGCAATTGCACCAAAGGCTGTAACTTCCAAATCTTTTATAAGCTTAAGTTGCATAAGAGACCTTCCAGCTCCAGCAGGAACTATAAAACATCCAAGACGCTCAGCTCCATAATGGAAACCAAATCCGCCATTGAAAAGTCCAAATGATGGCATAATCTGAATCTTGTCTTTTTCTGTCAATCCTGCTGAAACAAAACATCTTGCCATTATTTCTCCCCATTGGGCAATGTCATTACGGGTCATAGCGTTTATAACAGGAGTTCCTGTTGTTCCAGAACTCATATGCATTCTTGCACATTGAGAAGGTTCAACTGCTATATGTTCAAAAGGATAACAATCTCTAAGTTCATCTTTTGTTGTAAGAGGAAGTTTTTTTAGGTCATCCAAGCTTTTAATGTCTTCTAGTTCAATATCTTTGTATTTTTCCTTAAGTCTTGAGCGTGAATTTTTGAGATATTTTAAAGTTTTTCTTAAGC
>JBEPZQ010000133.1:0-5503 GCA_041640755.1 Thermodesulfovibrio sp.
TTGACATCTGACAGGGTTTACAGACCTGCATTTCCAATTAACAAGGCACTGGATATTATGAAAAAAGAGCAAAACTCCTTTGACCCTCGTCTTTTTGAGCTTTTCATGAACAATATTGACAAATTCCTAAAATTGCGTGAGGAATTTGCGGATTCCTAAATTGTGTAATTCTCAAGCGTCCTTATTATGCTTTTGTCAATTAAGGTCTGCCTACGCTGTGATACATAAAGCCTAAGTCTTTTACTTTTTGCGGTTCATAAATATTGCGAAAATCAAAGAAAAGATTGCTTTTCATAACTCCCCTTATCTTTTCAATGTCAAGATTTCTAAATTGATTCCATTCTGTTACTATAACCAAAGCATCTGCTCCTTCAGCCACTGAATAGGCATCTGAACAATATTTAATGTTTGGATATATTTTCTTGGTATTCTCCATAGCTGCGGGATCATAGGCTTTTATGTTTGCCTTTTTCTCAAGAAGTCTGCCAATGAGGTAAATAGCAGGAGCTTCTCTTATATCATCCGTGTTAGGCTTAAAAGAAAGTCCAAGAATGCCTATTGTCTTTCCTTCTAAATCGCCCTTAAATGAATCTATTATTTTATCTGTTAGCCTTTCCCTCTGTCTTTGATTTGCTTCAATGGCTGATTTAACTATGCCAAGATTTACTCCCTTTTCTTCAGCCATTTTAACCAGTGCCTTTGTATCCTTTGGCAGGCATGAGCCTCCAAACCCTATTCCTGCATGCAAAAATTTTGGACCAATTCTTCCATCAAGTCCCATTGCCTTTGCAACTGTGTTCACATTAGCTCCAACTGCCTCGCATAGCATAGAAATTTCATTAATAAACGATATCTTCGTTGCAAGAAAACTGTTTGTGGCATATTTTATTAGCTCTGCAGTGGTTATGTTGGTTATAACAAAAGGCGTCTCTATTAAGTATAAGGGTCTATAAAGGTCTCTCATGATGGCAATTGCTTGCTCAGATTCAGCTCCGATAACTACTCTGTTGGGTCTCATGAAATCCTCAACAGCTGAGCCTTCCCTTAGGAATTCAGGATTAGAGACAATATCAAATTCTACGGGTTTTTTACGATGCTTTTTGATGATATCTCTTATTTTAAAGCCCGTTCCAACAGGAACTGTGCTCTTTGTTACAATTACTTTATAGCTCGTCATATTTTTTGCAATATCATGAGCTACTTCTTCAATATATTTCAAATCAGCAGAGCCATCTCCCCTTGGTGGTGTTCCAACAGCTATGAAAATAACAAGAGAGTCTTCAACTGCTTTGCTTATTTCAGTAGTAAATCGCAGTCTATCTTCTTTCATATTTCTCTTTACAATATCCTCAAGTCCTGGTTCATAGAATGGAATAATTCCCTGTTTTAGCTTCTCTATCTTATCTTTGTCCTTATCAACACAGGTGACAAAAACTCCAAATTCAGCAAAACACGCTCCTGTAACCAGTCCAACATAGCCTGTTCCTATTACAGCTATATGCATCAGTTAACCTCCCTAAATTAGTGATATTTAAATATTATAACCTAAGGCTTATGCAAACTTCAGTTTGGAATTTTTTATCTCAAGGACAGCAATATAAATTCGTCAGTGTGAGCCAAAGGCGAAGCAATCTCTGAGATTGCCACGCCTCACCTTCGGTGAGGCTCGCAATGACCAAAAAATAATTGGTGAGGCTCGCAATGACCTCTCTTCGTCATTACGAGGCTTGCCGACAGGCAAGCCGAAACAATCTCTCCGTTATATCATACGAAGAAAAAATACAGATTGCTTCGGCATCCTAACAGATGCCTCGCAATGACGAAAAAGACCAGTGAGGATTGCAATGACGGAAAAAAAATCGGTGATACTCACAATGACCGGATAAGAGCGTCATTGCGAGGGCTTTCTTCATTGTCCTTGCAAGGATTCTCCTTCACCGTCATTGTAATGACTTTCCCATTTCGTCATTGCGAGGATTATCCTCCACCGTCATTGCGAGGGTGCAATAGCACCCGAAGCAATCTCGTCTTTTTGATACCGCGATTCACTCGCAATGACAGTAAAAATTTTCTATTTTTTAAAAGTCTTAGTAATTTTTAAATTTCTATAGCCATTTTTTTTGAAACAATACTCTTTCACTAAGACTATTTCTAAGGCAAACCCAAAAATAGCGATAGAAATCCAATAATTGGTATAACCATTTGAAAATTAAGTATTTTTTGCTGTCATTGCGAGCATCTGAAGGATGCGAAGCAATCTCTACATTGTTTTTCAATAAAGCCTTATTAGAGACTGCTTCGCCCCATCGAGGGGCTCGCAGTGACGAGTGTCTATCTCTATTTTTCGGGCAAATCGGGTGCTTGACTGAGAAGCGATAATCTGTTAGAATTCAACATGATATTTAAATTTTTAATACTTCTCTTCATGTTCCTTCCTGTCACAGCAGTTGGAGAGACGAATTATTTCCTGCCAAAAACATATCTTATCCTGCCAGAACAAAGTGCAGTAAAGATTAATTGGATTTTAGCTCCTGAGTCAAAAAATTATTTACCGAAAGAATCAGGAAAAAAATTCAAGTTTGCCATTGACTTTAAAAATGAACCAATTCTTTTGTATGAAGACAAACTTTTAATTAATCCAACTACAGGTTACATTGTAAGCCTACAAGAGCCTGTTAAAGAAATGGTTTGCCTTGACAACGGTGTGATGCTTTTTTCAAATGCTGAGCAAATTGGATATCTGGTGGTAGAAAAAAACGATAAATTAATTCCCATTGCTAAAATTAAACCTATAGCAAAACTGCCTTTTAAAAATTCAAAAATTTTCAAAGGAGATGAAACTCTTTATGCAGTAAGTTTTAACAGCAAAGCCAAAAAATATGAAGTTTTTGTATTCAACAACAAGACAAATCTCTTTGAAAAAGTTTTAAACTTCAATGAGCCAATAAAAGCAGTAAGTGGAAAGGGAAGAAATATATATTTTGCCTTAGGAAAACAAGTGATTGAATACAAAAATGGAACAATAAAATATATTTATGAACACCCGAGAGAGGAAATACAGGATTTAATGTATAACGAAATTTCTGGCTTATTTTATAAAACCTCAAAGGGAGTTGGAATGATTAAAGACAATGGTGCAATTGAGTTTCTTCAAACTGAGGAGGCAATAGTTTTCCTTAAGAATACTTCCCTTTATGTGTTTTTCCCAAATGTTGGTGGGATTTTAGAACTGAAAAATATTGATGACTTGAGAAACTTTGGCTTCAAAGTTATAAAAGTAATAGATATACAACAAACCCTTTAAGAGGTTCTGCCATGAGAGGGAAAATTTTAATTTATTTGCTCATTTTTTTATTTATAAGTCAAACTTCATTATCCTTTGCTGGAGGAATTCCAACACCCTCTGCAACATGCGATGGAACTCAATGGTATGATGGAACTTTTATTCCTAAAGGACAAGTAAAAGAGGTATATTATGGTGGAGTAAAATACAGATGCGTTGGATGTGGAGGTTGCACGCCTATATCGGGCTCTTCAGCAAGTACAACTTACACTCCATCTTATACTCCTTCATCAAAGCTCTCCCCTTCTCAGCAGTTGGCTATAGGAATTATGGGTGCTTTTTTAAGTGGCTTTTTTAGCACCCTTTTTAGCATGCCTGATTTCTCAGATGATGAAGAACAAAAAAGAAAAGAGTATGAACAGCAACAAAGAAAAATTGAAGAAGAAAAGAAAAAGCAAGAGGAAATGAAAAAGAAACTTCTTTCCCAATACAATGCCTTACTTACACAGGCAAAAAGTCAGGTTCAAACTCCTTCAAGCCAAAGCAGTTCATCTAATCTTGCCTTTCAAACTCTTGGAGGTCAGCTTACTCCATTTCAGTGGAATACTCCTTCTTTATCTCAATCCACTTCCAACAATACTGAGCAACCATTAATCACCATATCTGATATCAACACTGTAGTAGGCAATGTAATTCAAGATAAGGTAACTGAGAAACTGCAAGAAAAAATTGAAGAGTATGGAGGCAAACTTGTTGAAAGGCTTGATAAAAAATATGGAAAAGAATGGGGAGCAAAGTATTATGAAAAAGGTTTACCTATTCTTAAAATTGCAATTGCTGCAAAAAATGAAGGAGCTGTAGGAGCTGGAGTTGAAACTATAAATTTAGGCGTTTCATTAATTCAAATGCCAACACTTCAGGCAGAAGTAGCTGATGTTGGGAGGAAGATATACAGTAAATTTGCCTTTTCAGCCTTAGATAAATTTTTAAGTGAAACTGAAAGAGCTGCAGAGTTCTTAGGTTTTAACTTCAACAAAGAAGAATTCATGCAAAATTTAGAAAACGATATGAACACAGGACAAAAAATAATATACAAATGGTTAAAAGGAGAATAAAAATGAGACTTTGGAGAATTTTGCTAATTATCCCCTTCATTTTAACATCCATAAGCTGTGAACCCATAAGGGTCACAACAAAAGTAGAACCTTTTCAGGTAGAACCACCAAAACAAGTAAGCGATGTAAAGAAAATTCCAAGCGAAGCCATTGTCATATTTGACGACTCTCAAATATCAAGATGGACTCATTATACTGCAGAGGTAATTCACACAGTAGAGTTTCCTTCAGGAAATCTTTTAAGGCAAGCTTTGCCTATTTATTTTGATAAAATGTTTACAAAAACAATGTATGAGAAATCTTTAAGCTCCATGCCTTCACCTAAATCAATTGTAATTCATGCCTCAGTTGATACAGTGTCATTTTCAGAAGAATGCTGTCTTCCACTTAAATTAACCGTAAATGCAAAAACTAAATTTTCTATTTATGACAGTGACTTAATTGAGATAGCATTGCCTATTTTAAGTTCAGGCTCTGGACAACTTACAAAACCTGGTCTTTTTGCAGTAGTAAATAACAAAGACTATGGCATTACTGCTTACGAGGCGATTTTAAATTCAGTAAAAAATTCAACAGAGTTAATTTATAAAGCTATAAACAATCCACAGGCACAGATTATTGAGGCAAAACAAATAATAAATCAAAATCCTTCAAATATTCTTGCCTACAAGGTTGTTGCAAATCTTTCCTTAAAAAATAATGACATACCAGAGGCTTTTGCTGCCTCGCAAATGATTGTTCAGATTGCTCCAAAAGAAGCAGATGGATATTTTCTTCTTTACAAGACCTATCTTGCCCAAAAAAAATACAAAGATGCATTTAAAAATCTTGAACAGGCAATTGCAATTGCTCCCAAAAATGCTCTTTACATGATGAAGCTTTTCAGTCTTTACATAAATCAAGAAAAATACGAAAAAGCATTAAAAACAATAAATAACTATGTTGAAAGCAGACCTGATGATTTATATGCTCCAGTATGGCAAGCCATGACTTTAATTAAAATGGGAAAATGCAATGAAGCAATAGAGACTTTAAAAAATCACATAAGCAAACTTGAGTTTTCAGGAGTTGGAATAAGAATTAAAAAACCTGAAGATGACTTTGT
>JBEPZQ010000134.1:0-5461 GCA_041640755.1 Thermodesulfovibrio sp.
TGGAATACCTTACTTTTCTAATTTTGTAAATTCAGATATGAGCCCTGAGGATGCCCGTTCAATGTGTTGTAGGTTAAGACTTGAGACAACTGAGCTGAAAAAGCGTGGCGGTGGTCTTTTTGGTGCAAACCCGCTAACTGGTTCGACGGGAGTAGTTACACTTAATCTTCCAAGACTTGGATACTTAAGTCAGTCAGAGGAAGAATTTTTTGAGAGACTTAGCATGCTTATGGATATTGCAAAAACATCCCTTGAGATAAAAAGAAAAGTGCTTGAAAGATTCACAGAAGGCGGTCTTTATCCTTTTTCCCGATATTATTTGACTCAAGTAAAAGAGAGAACTGGCAAATACTGGAGCAATCATTTTTCAACAATTGGCGTGATTGGAATGAATGAGGCAATAGCAAACGCAAAGTGGCTTAGCTCAGATGGAATATGGCATGAAGATGGAAGAAAATTTGCCATTAAAGTGCTTGACTTCATTCGGGAAAGACTTATTGAGTATCAAAAAGAGACAGGTAATCTTTATAATTTGGAAGCGACACCGGCTGAAGGCACCAGTTACAGGCTGGCAAAGATTGATAAGTCAAAATATCCTGACATTTTAACTCAGGGCAAAGAAAATCCATATTATACAAATTCAAGCTGGTTACCTGTTGGATTTACTGAATCAATTCATTATATTCTGGACAATCAGGACGAGCTTCAATGTAAGTACACTGGTGGAACAGTTCAGCATCTGTTTTTTGGAGAAATGCCAGATGCAATAAAGCTTAAAAACTTCATAAAAGCTGTCTTTTCCAAATACCAACTGCCCTACATAAGCATTACTCCTACATTCAGCATCTGCCCTGAGTGTGGATATGTGGAAGGAGAACATTTTACCTGTCCAAAATGTGAGGCAAAAACAGAAGTTTACTCAAGAGTTGTTGGGTATCTAAGACCTGTAAGCAATTGGAACAATGGAAAGAGGGAAGAATTCAAAGACAGAAAATATGTTCAGATGAAGATGAAACATGTTGATTTTAACAAATTAAATTCTCAAACTGAGGAATTTTATAAAAATTGTGAAGTTTGTGTTGATTAAAGTATATCGCGTTCAACGAGAGCCTGCTTTTTACTTAGGCTGTAATTGAGCCTAACGGAAACTGCTATGTTTGTCATTTCTTCGGCATCCCTCAGGATGCCGAAGAAATCCCATTCGTTGATGCCTCCATCATGTCCTTGCGAGCAGTCCGAAGGACTGCGAAGCAATCTCTTTCCTTATTGCAATAAGAAAAACGAGATTGCTTCAAAACTAAAGTTTTTCCCAATTACAAGAAAGAGTTCGCTGTGATAGGAAATATTCTCTAACGACAAACAATCTAACATCCAAAATCCAAAATTCACTATTCACTAATCACTATCCACTAATCACCAATTAGAGATTGCCTTGCTTCGCTTTGCTCGCAATGACGGAAAGGAGGAAGACAGTCGCGAGCTGAAGGCGCGGCGACCTCGCAATGACTCCCCTTTTCTGTCATCAAGAGGCTTGCGTCAGCAAGCCGAAGTGATCTCTATTTTTTGTTATTTGGAATAGAAAAACGAGATTGCTTCCTCCTCGCTTCGCTCGGAGTCGCAATGACGGAGAGGGGTACCCTCGCGATGACGAAGAGTTGTTCACCATTCACCATTTACCATTCACTATCCACCAATTTAGAGACTGCTTCGCCTCCTTCGGAGGCTCGCAGTGACGATGCTGCTGATTGCCCCGCTATCGCTCGCAACAGGGGGCTCGCAGTGACGAAATAGGGCGTCATTGCGAGCCTCACCGAAGGTAAGGCGTGGCAATCTCATCAATGCAAAAAGAGAGACGAGATTGCTTCGTCGCTTACGCTCCTCGCAATGACAGAAAAGGAAGTCCCTCGCAATTACGGAAAGGTAGGAGCCTGTCGCGAGCCGAAGGCGTGGCGATCCTTCGCAATGACCAATTGAGCGAGGTATCGCAATAAGAAGGATAGAGGATGCCTCCAATTACAGAGTAGTTGATTGTGATGCCCTTGGCTTGAAATGACGGAGCGGCAGATTGCAGACCTCACTTAAGTCGCAATAAAAAATTAACAAAGGTTTTATAAAAAATCACTCATTAGCTCTGAATTATACGATCTTGAAAAATAGCTCTTTTATGAATTCTCTTACAGATTCTATGTTTGTTTTTATAAGGACTTCTTTGGGGCCATCAAAAATGAGTTGTCCGTCCTTAAGAAATATGAATCTTTCGCATAGTTGCCATGCAACATAGACAACATGGGTTATTATCATAAAGCCTATGTTTTCATTATTTGCAAGCTCATCAATAAGGGCTATGATTCTTTGAGAGTTAATTGGGTCAAGTCCTGCGGTAGGTTCATCGTAGAGAAACATTTTAGTTTTTCCAATTGCTAAAGCTCTTGCAATTGCCACTCTTCTGTGCATTCCACCGCTTAATTCCTCCGGCATGAGTTCCTCAGCTCCATAAACTCCAACCTTATTTAGTAATTCTGATACTTTTTTATAAATCTCATCATCGGGAAGTTTGAGAATCTCCCTCATGAAGAAGGCTACATTTTCCTTAACTGGAAGAGAATCAAATAATGCTCCTTCCTGAAACACAATGCTAAATTTTTTTCTGAATGGTATTAACTCTGCCTCACTAAGCCTTGTAATATCTGTTCCATCAATTAAAATTCTGCCTCTATCAGGCTTTATAAGTCCAAGAATTAGCTTAAGAATTGTTGTTTTTCCACCACCGCTTTCCCCTAAAACAGCGATCCTTTCATTGAAGTCTGCTTGAAAGCTGACCCCCTTTAAAACTTCTCTGTTTCCGTATCCAAACCAAACATTATCAAAGATTATCATTTTTTAGAACTTAAGACTCGCAGGTCATTAAAAAATCTTTCAAATTTTTTGACTTTTCACTTTCTTCTATCTTTTCCTCAGTCATCACATAACAACCATCCGTATCAACTTCTACAATAGCGCGTCCTTTTTTTGTTGGAAATTTTTTAAATAAAGTCTTATCTTCATCTGGAGTGATAAAGAAAACTTTAATATGTTTAGTAATACAATCAGATGCAAGCTTTAATTTCCAATATCCTGTCTGCGCGATTTTCTCTCTTAGAGTGATTTTACTTGAGATAACAGATAAAACTCTTAAGTCTTTCGGATTATAGATTATTAAATCTACATCCGGAAGATGAGAACCAAATTCTCCGTAATGGATAAGAAGATTTCTTTTAATCGTATTAAGTTCTTGTCCTAATTTTTCACTTCTTTGTCTTTCTAATTTATTCCCTTCAATTATTTTTAGCCCGAGATTACTTACTTGGTCTTTAATTATAAGTTTTATTAGTTTTTCAAAGTTTTTTCCCTTAAAAGCTCGCCAAGATTGTTCATGGTCTTTTTTTGTGGTTGGGTGTTGTTCCCATATTTTTTTATGTTCAACTTTCAATTCTTCAAGGAATTTTGATATATGGTTATAAGACTTTGTTCCAAATCTTTCTTTGAATGCATTATAGAGTTTTACTACATCATCAAATTTTAGCCTTCTATTTTCTTTCATACATAGTCCAATTGATTTTTCTGTGAGATTTGTTGGATGAATTTTTATTGGACTCAGGTTTTCTCATGATATGAAGATACTTAAAGCCTCTTAAATAGAAATTAAATTTCAAGGCTCTGTTATGCCAAATTCCTGTATTTGAAGTTTGATTTCTTCTTGCCACAGCAATAATATCAACAGGCTCAAAATATTTGCATAATCTTTCAAAAACTTTGAATCCAACAGGTGTAAACTTTTTCTTTACCCATTGATCTCCTATCAACCATGCAATGATTTTGCCGGGTTTAAGCACTCTATAGCATTCAGCCATAACCTTTTCAAGTTCATCATAAAACTGTTCTTTTTCTGCTGATATTTTTCCTATATTTAATGGATGGTCATTATAGTGAATGTTATCGCCATACGGAGAATCAATAAAAATCATGTCTATAACTTCATCTTTAACAGGTAAAGACCTTGCATCACATTGAATTATGTTGGGTCTTGTTGGAGATATGTCAAAGGCTATAAATCTTCTTCCTTCTTCTTTGCAAACATCAATTGTAGTGCCACTACCAGCCATTGGATCTAAAACTATGTCACCCGGTTCAGTGTATCTCTTTATGAGATTATAAATTATGAAAGCAGGTGTTACGCCTGGATACTTGTTATTGCCTTTTGGTGTTTTTCCATAACTTTGTTTAGGATAATCCCATAATGTTGTAGACTCAAGCTTTGGTTTGTCATCTTCTTCATCTGCAGAAATAGATACTTTTTCAAGTTCAACTTTTTCACCGTTAAGTATTTTAATCAAAACATCAACGACTTTTTCGTTTATCGTTTTTTCCTTCCATGCAATCCTTAATTTTTTAAGAATTGCAGAAATTTTTTCTACAGATTTTATCTCACCGTTTTGTGAAACTAATACCTGATAGGGATATTTACCATCCCAAAGTTGAGGGGCAAGATTTTTACCGCCGTCTGATTCAGCAAAAAAAGGACCATAAAGTATATCAGTGTCAATATTTATTAGAAATAAAACATCGCCTTTTTTGACTTTGAAAACCTTTTCTGAATAAAGTTTGTTTGTTCCAAAAACTTTGTATTTGATGCAATCATTAAAGCTTTTATCAGTACATGCAAATATGCATCCCTTTTTCATTTCCATGTTTTATTATATCAAAGTTTGCATCTTATAAGCTGTATCCAAGAACGTATAGCAGTATTCTGGTAAGAATAAAATCTGTAGCTATAACTATAACAATGGATGTTACCACTGCCTTTGTAGTTGAAAGCCTTAAACCCTTTGCTCCACCGCGAGTTGTAAGTCCGTAAAAACAGCTAATACAGGATATAAGATAGCCGAAAATAAAGGGCTTTATCGTGCCAGAGAATACATTCTCAAAGGTTAGTTCTTTTATTATGCTTGCCCAATAAAATGACCCGCTTTGATTGCTTACAAAAACAGCTATATAGTATCCGCCAAAAAGACACACAAGGTCACCTATTATTGTAAGACAAGGAAGCATTATCAAAGATGCGATGACTCTGGGAATTACAACTTTTTTAATGGGGTCTATTCCATAAACTCTCAAAGTATCAATCTGATGTCCAAGTATCATAGAGCCTATTTCAGCTGTCTGCCCCGCGCCAACTCTTCCAATAAAAACAAGGGCTGTCACAAGTGGTCCTATCTCTCTTATCACTGCAATACCAACAATTTTACCTGTATACATTTTAAGTCCCAATCCACTAAGCTCGGCACTTAGTTGAAGACTCAACGCCATTCCAACAAAAAGACAAACGAGACTGACAATAAAAACAGATGATGCTCCAGCATACTCCATCTGCTCAATTATATCATCAAAATAAATGGGTCTTTTAAAAAGCTTTGCAATTGAA
>JBEPZQ010000135.1:0-5447 GCA_041640755.1 Thermodesulfovibrio sp.
ACCATTTGAAAATTAAATATTTTTTGCTGTCATTGCGAACATCCGAAGGATGCGAAGCAATCTCTACTTTGTTTTTCAATAAAGCCTTATTAGAGACTGCTTCGCCCCCTGTTGCGAGCAATAGCGTGGCAATCTGGAGCGAAGCAGCCTCTAATTAGTGGATAGTGGTTTGTGGATGGTGCATGGTGAACACCTCTCCGTCATTGCGACTCCGAGCGAAGCGAGGAGGAAGCAATCTCATTTTAACAAAAAAAGAGAGAACACTTCGGCTCGCTGTCGCTAGCCTCTTGATGACAAAAGAGGGGATCATTGCGAGGGCATCGCCACGCCTTCGGCTCGCGACAGGCTACGCATCCGAAGCAATCTCAAAATAGTTTGCTTCACTATATTTGAACTACAAGATATTACAGTTTTTATAAAAAAACTTTCAATTTAGGTTAAAATAAAATTTATGGAAAATTGGGAGAATATAGATTTGAAGGAAATAGCAAAAAAGGTTATTTCAACAGAGGCACAGGCAGTAGAGGCTTTGAAAGACAGAATTGACGATGACTTCATGAAAGCGGTAGAAATAATCCACAATTCTACAGGAAGAGTTGTTGTTACAGGAATGGGAAAGTCAGGTTTAGTTGGAAGGAAAATTGCCGCAACTTTAGCTTCTACAGGCACTCCTTCCTTTTTTATGCATCCTGCAGAGGCAAGTCATGGTGATCTCGGTATGGTTACAGAGAACGATGTTGTCATAGCCATCTCAAATAGCGGAGAGACTGAAGAGGTCTTAAGGTTGATACCATATCTAAAATACTTCAATGTAAAACTCTTAGTTATCACTGGAAATAAAAATTCCACACTGGCAAAACAGGCAGATGCGGTTTTAGATGTTTCTGTAAAAGAAGAGGCTTGCCCTTTTGGATTTATTCCAACTTCCTCAACAACAGCAACCCTTGCAATGGGTGACGCACTTGCTGTTGCTCTTATTATGCGTAATGGATTTAAAAAGGAGGATTTTGCAGTCTTTCATCCGGGCGGTTCACTTGGAAGAAGAATGCTTACAAAGGTAAAGGATTTAATGCACACAGGTGAGGAACTTCCAACATGTTATCCTGAAACATCAATGATAGAAGCATTGCTTGAGATTTCATCAAAAAGATTGGGAGTTACTGTAATTATTGATAAAGACCGTAAAATATTGGGAATTATAACTGACGGAGACATAAGAAGGGGTATTCAGAAATGGGGAAAGGAGTTATTTGAATTGAAGGCTTCTGAAATTATGACCAGAAATCCAAAAACAATAAATGAAGATGAACTGGCGGCAGTGGCTCTTTCAACAATGCGAAAGTATTCAATTACAAGCCTTGTTGTTCCAGAGATTGATGGAACACTCAAGGGATTGATACATATCCATGATATTCTCAAAAAGGGCATTTTTTAATGCAAGTCATCCACAAATCCTTTGCTAAAGAAATTGTTCAAAATATTCTTCTTTCAGTCGCCTTTTTGAACGCACTTTTAATAATAGAAAAGCTTTTGAAGTTGAGCAAGATTTTTTCTTCTGTGGGCATAGATTTATTTAATCTTGCAACTATCATAATTCTTTTACAGCCCCAATTGCTTGTTTTTACAATTCCAATGTCTCTTCTTTTAAGTATTTTACTTGCCTATGGTCGAGCACAGGCTGATAATGAAATAGTTATTTTAATGGCAAGTGGCATGCCATATAAAAAGGTATTTAAGCCTGTTATAAATGTAGGTGTTATAGTTTTTTTAATTGCCGCTTTAATGAGCATATATTTTGGACCTGAGGGAGTTCGGATTGTGAGAGAAAAAGTATTGACGATTCTTTCTGATAGAGCACCACTGAGCATTGAAGAGGGTGTATTTAACAAAGGTTTTAAAGGTATAACAATATTCGTAAAAGAAAAACCAGACAGTCTCCACATGAAAGAAGTTATCATATTTGACGAAAGAAGAGAGGACTCTAAGATAATCTTTGCCAACGAAGGAAAAATCAAAAAAGAAAAGGATACAATCAGCTTAAGTTTGATTGATGGAAGAGCCTATTTTCACAAGGGTGTTTCATTTAATGAAATAAAATTTAAGGAATATATTTTTAAGCTAACTCCAAACATAGACCCCATAGCAAAGAAAACTGCTGAGCTTTCAGTTATAGAGCTAATTTCAAAAATTTCCAGTGAACGCAAAATAGATTACAAACTTGAACTTTACAAGAGAATATCGCTTCCAATTTTATGCTTGATTAGCATTTTTTTGTCTCCATCACTATGTAAACTTATTGGAAAAAGCGGAAGGCTTGGAGGAGTAACATTAGGACTTGGTGTTTTTGCTATTTACTATATTCTGATGATTTATGGTGCAAATCTTGCAAAGGCAGGTATTATATCTGCTGAGATTGGCTCTTTTTTGCCTGTTGGAATTTTGGGTATATTATCTGCGATTTTGTGGAATAATATTGATAGGTGAATATAGATTGAGCGATTTTGTAAAAATTTTTGTTAACTTGTCATTGTATGTTAGATATATGGACATTGCAAGAGACTTTAGTCCTGAAGCAATTCCGTGTTTTTATGAGATTGCCACGCCTGCCTGTCGGCAGGCTCGCAATGACCCCCTTTTCGTCATTGCGAGGCATCCGATAGGATGCCGAAGCAATCTCATAAAAGACAAGATTGCTTCGTCGCTGACGCTCCTTGCAATGACAGATAGGTGGAAGCCAGTAGCAAGCCGAAGGCGTTGCAACCTATTGTAATGACGAAAAATTTGGCAATGACAATTGAGAAACAATTAATTTTAAGTATTACTTAACTTTAAGGTGATATATGGTGATTAATACTTTTATAAAGTTGTATTTAAAAGAGTTTTTGAAAGTTTTTTTAATTTTAATCCTATCCTTGTCGTCTCTTCTTGCAATTACAGGTCTTATAGAAAAAATTGACGAGTTCGTGCCATATAATCCACCCACGAGTTTCTTTTTTCAGTATGCAGTTTTAAGTATTCCACGATACTTATTTTATCTTATACCCTTTGTCACATTAATAACTTCACTTTTTATCTTTTCAATGGGAGTTCGCAATAGAGAATTTTTAATCATCTCTGCATCTGGTGGAAAATTAAGAAATCTGCTTAAACCCTTTTTATTGCTTGGTATCATAATTGCCATATTTGGCTTTATTTTTGGAGAATTTATTCAGCCCGAATTTACAAAAAAATTAAACTCCATGATAGAGCAACTCTCTGCAAAAGGTAAGGCTCAGTTGGAAAAGGATATTTTTTTAAAAACAAAGGATGGTTCGGTGGTGAAAATTGGAAGCTTTTCGGAAAAAGAGAGGTTGGCTATGAATGTTAAGATATTCGTTATACAAAATAATGCCTTAGTAAAAACAGTTGAAGCTCAATATGCGGAAATTAAAGAAAATGATACATGGAAACTGAAGAATGTATCAGTATATGATTATGAAAAGGGCAAACAGGAAAAGCTTGAGACAATGAATTATCCAATAAAGGCTAAAATTTCTGCAGTTGCCTTTAAAGACATTAAGAAAATTGATGAGTTTGGTATTGCTGAGCTCTTGCAAAAGAGAAAAGAATTAAAGAGAGTTGGGCTTAGTAATCCAAAAATTGATACTGACATAAGCGGTAGATTATCTTACAACTTTGTTACATTCTTTATGATGATTTTAGGTATATCCCTACCTCTTGGTGCTTACGAAAAGTTTATCTTTCTTTTTTCAAAAACAAAAGATTCAAGAGGTGCGAGTGGAGCAATAACCGTTGGAATAGGCTTGTTGATAACCGTTTTTTATTGGGTTGTTTATTCTATCTTTATGGTGATCGGCTACTCAAAAATTCTACCTCCCTTTGTAGCTCCGTGGATAACCCCCCTTATTTTCGGACTGATTTCAATTAAGCTTTACTACAGCATAAGAGAATGAGCTTTTGCTGAAGAGATTATTTATTGATTCTATTTCCAACTACAAATATTCCACATTTGATTGTAAAAATTTATTGTAGAGAAGTTAAATTAATAGCATTTAAATCAATAGAGTCAATTTACCATCCTTGAGAATATACTTATAATCTGCTATCCTGCTAACTTGTTCTTTAAAATGAGATACGAGAATAATGGTAATTTTGTTTTTAAGAGATTTTAGGAGATTTTCTATTTCTAATTTATTTTTTTCATCAAGAGATGAGGTGGGTTCATCAAGGAGTAATATTTCTGGGTCGGAAATTAAAGCTCTTGCTATGCAAAGTCTTTGTTGTTGTCCTGTTGAAAGCTTAAGAGCGCTTTCATGTAGTCTGTCTTTTAATTCTGAGAATAGATTGGTTTTTACTAAAACATCTTGAACTTTTTGAGATATAATGCTTTTATCTCTAATATTACAAATTTTTAGGGGAAAAACTAAATTATCATAAATTGACATTGGAAGAGGATTTGGTATTTGAAATACCATTGCAATTTTTTTTCTTATATCTGAGATTTTAATGTTTTTTTCATTGATATTGAATGTCTTTCCATTTAAATTTATATATACATTTCCTTCACAATAACAGTCCTTTATTTCCTCCCAAAGCCTATTTATCGTAAATAGAAGAGTAGTTTTTCCTGCTCCTGATGGTCCTATTATAGCATTTATTTTATTTTCATAAAACTCAACATTAATATCTTTAAAAACAAATGTATTTGCATATTTAAAACTTAGATTATTAATAGATATCTTTATTTTATTCATCTTTACCTGATCATAAATAGTTTTTTTGCGGTCTTGCCAAGAAATTCTGATGCTGCAAATAAAATCAAACATAACACTAACAGCACAAAGGATGCCCCGAATACCTTTAAAAGCTCATCCTCTGTTCTGTATTCTGCCGATAAGAAAAGTACATAATATGCAATTGATTCAAAGGGTTCAAAAACACTCTTTGGTATACCATAAAATATTACGCTACCAGTAAGCATAATAACAGCTACATCAGATATTACTCGAGCGCATGATAGTAATACTCCGCTAATAATCCCATGAATGGAATAAGGAAGAAGAACATAAAAAATATTTTGTATCTTTGAAGCGCCCATGGTAACTAATATTATTCTAATATTAAAAGGGATACTCTCTAAGGAAATTTGAGTTGCTCTTATGATATAAGGCAGGATAAGAAATACAAGAGACAGGCTTGATATAAAAAGACAAGGATAAATATTTCCATGGAAGTATTTATTTATAATAATCACCATTGATAGTCCAAAAAGCCCTATTATAATTGATGGAATTGAGGCAAGAATATCAAAAATGACATTTAAAAAAGTTTTTCTCTTTACATATTCTGATAGATAAATACCTGTAAAAATACCTAATGGCACAGCAATAATTAAAGTTAAAAATACAAGCAGAAAACTACCAATTAAAGCTGGATAAATTCCATCT